>JAQICF010000173.1 GCA_027858795.1 Candidatus Delongbacteria bacterium
TAATTTGGATCAAGACTTTTTACTTTTGCAAAACTTTTCTGCATTTCGTTATAATTCTCTTCATCATTCCAAATATATCCCATCAGGTAGTAAGCTTCTACGCTTGTAGAATCTCTTTCTATTTCTTTTGCCAGATCTCTTTTCGCAGCTTGGTAATCATTTATCTGGATATTGATCTTTGCTCCAGTAATGAAAGGACTAGAAACTTTGCAACTTTGAACAGCAACCAATGCTACAATTACTAACGAAATAGCTATGATTTTTTTCAACATTTTTTTCTCCGAATTTATTTTTAATCTTAAATATTTGCTACTTCGTAATATATTATTCAAGATTATCTTAGTCAAGTGAAAAGATATAACTTCAGAAGAGTAAAAAATTACATAACTTTATAATTTATTGTTTTTCTATGGACTTTAAACTGATTTGTGCTTATTTTATGTCTAGCAAAATCTATACAGCAACAGTAATTCATAGTAATCTTATAAAATTATACAACAATAGCATCTTGAAGCGATCAAAAAAATTATCAAACTCGATATAATAACGATTTTATTAGGATAGAACATGGTCACAAGATCTCAAAAAATAAGAGTAATAGTCTTAATTTCAATAGTATCAATAATATTTTTATATGTAATGTTCTTATTGGTTGGTCGAAAGATTTTCACCAGTGAAGATACATATTACATTAAACTTGAAAAACAATCAGTTTCGGGATTAAACATTGGTGCTGATGTTAAATATTATGGTATCAATATTGGAAAAGTTGTTGATATTGCGATTAATAAGGAGAATACATCTGAGATAATCGTAACGATCAACATAACACAAGACACTCCTATCAAGTCGGGTTCTGTCGCTAATTTACCTTACCAAAGTATTGCAACAGGATTAAAACTAATTGAAATAACCGGTGGCGATAATAATGATCCTAATCTAGAGCCTGAAAGTTTCATCAATGTTGGAACCGACATGTTTGATAATATCACTGGTAAGGCTGAAGTAATATCAGGAAAAATTGAAATACTGCTAAATAACTTAATTCAAGCTACATCAAATGAAAATCGAAGCAAATTATTTAATATGATCTCTCAAATTGAAAAGGATGCTCAAAGGCTAGATACTTTACTCAGCCATACATCAAATTATTTAAATGATAACAAAGGTAATATTTCTTCTCTGATAAAAAACTCAGATAAAATGGTGAAAGAATTTACTGTGACTGCAAGTTCAATAAATAAACTTATGATTAAAACTAGCAATTTGATCGAAGCTGGGAAACTAGAAGAATCATTAAAGAATATTCAAGAAATAACAGAGAAATTAAATACTAAAGAAATTGCAAATTTGGTTTCTTCAATAAATAAATTAATAGGAACCTCACAAGAGACTGTACAACATTTTGACAAAACATTTTTACTCGGAAGAAGGAACCTGTTAACATCTATAGAATTATTCAAAGAGGCATTGGAAAACATTAATGAATTTGCAATACTACTAAGAGATAATCCCGATATTTTAATCAAAGGTAAAGAATAGTGAATAATAAATCAAAATACTCATTGATCGTAGCATTTTTAATACTCATTTCATGCAGTGTAAATACACTGAGAGAGCACTATGTTTTGTCTTACCTACCCGATCCTGCACAAGCTGAAAAGTTCAAGGCTGTTAATATACCTTTTGACTATAGGGTTGAAGTACAGAATTTTGAAATGAATAGAATATACGACAGAAATTCTATCGTCATAAGAGAATCTCTACATAAACTATCTTACGATAGAAAAAACGAATGGGCATTAAGACCTGACAAAGGTATTCCCGAGTTATTAGTTTCCCATATTAATTCCCTCTATTTATTCAAAGAATGCAAAACAAATTTTCTAACTGACAATCCTGATTATTATATTTCAGGTATGATCAGTAATCTAGAGATCTATCAAAGTGAAATTGCTACTTTTGCTCATGTTAAAGTTTTTTTTGAATTCAGAGACAGTTCAAGAAATATACTTATTAGATACGAGATTGACAGAAAAGCAGAAATGGTGAAACCTGATGTACCATTTTTCATAAAAACAGTGAGCGATATTTTAAAAAATGAAACTGATCTATTTTTATTCAAGGTCGTTGAATACTTAAAAAATCATCCAGGGAGATAATAAAATTGCCTAAACGTGGATCAATCTTAATATTTTTCATAATTTTTATTTTAACATTCCAATTAAATGCTAAACAGTATGATTCTTGGATGGCAGATCCTATGGATACACAACTAAGAACTGAATCATTGGATGATCAACTGGGATATGGAAGATTATTTATTCCGGTAATGACAAAAATGGAATGGGAACCAACTATAAAGATTTATTCCGAAGATAAATTATTATATGACGATAAAATGCTCGGGGAAAGTATTTTCTTAAAACCTGGAAAGTACACTCTATTGTTCGGATCATCCTCTGAAGCTGAAGATCATGTTCAAAAACATTTCACGATAAACGAACAACAAACAACTATTATTAAACCTGATTGGTCTGGCTTACTGGTAAATGTAATAAACGAAAATCTAGAAAATATCCGCTTCGGTTATGAGCTAATACATTTTTCAAACCGTGTTTCAGTTGGGACCATGTATAGCAGAGATGAAAATGATTATGAAAAAGTTATGAGCACCTGGATTTTACCACCGGGTAAGTATAAGCTGATTAAAATGGGAGAACCATTTAATACTGTTCAGAATTTTACCACATTTGAATTGAAAGAAGGTGAACTTAATAAGATCAATATCGTAATCAGTAGTTTGACAAATACATTCATCGGTGCTGGAGAATTAAAATTTCTTGAAGATAAAAAAGCTATTCAAAAGAATTGGCATAATTATTTATATCTTAAAGGATCCTTCAACTTAAATCATAATAACACACAGAACGAGTTAGAACCTCAAACTGACCTGACTTTTACAGGTAAAGTAGATAATAAATTTATCTATGATAAGACTCCGTACTATTTGAGATTTACTCAGTATGTAGAAGAACAATGGACTAAACCTGCAGGTTTTGACAACCTTAGAATAAGTTCAGACGAACTAAGCTTAGTTAACACGGCTATCTACTATTTTACTAAAGTTTTTGGAATCTACTCTGAGTTTGTCATTGATACTGAAATATTTCCAAAAGAGTATTACAGCTCTGAACTAACTATAAACGATACAATTGTAATGATCGACAACTCTGGAAATATATCAATTGCTACAAATAAAGATGCTCAAAAAATATCTGAATCTTTTACCCCATTATCACTTAAAGAGGAATTAGGGTTTAACTTTTCACTCATAAAATCTTCTTCTTCAAACCTGTATATACGTACAGGTATTGGTTTATTTCAAAATCTAAATGATAATGTTTACACATATAACAGTCCCAACATTACTACTGATACATTTATATTCAACGAATTGGTTAGCAAATACAAAACTGGTTTAACATTTTCTGCAGGATTGGATATTCGTTTTTTGAACAATGTTACATATTATTCAAAAGCCGATTTTACGTATTATTTATCAGACGATAAGAATTATGATCTTGAATGGGATAACAATATCGTATTCAAACTTTTCAAATATGTATCAATTGACTATAATTTAAATCTTCGTTACAACTATGCTAAAGGATCCGATAAGAATTATTTGAAATATGATAATAAATTCGCACTTGAATTCTCTTACTACTTAAATAATTAGCCTTCAATGTATAAAATAAATAATAATACTTTCAACTTCGAAAAATCTTTCTTTATAGATGACATTGAGTCTTTGCTCTCTGATTTAAATAAATTAGGTCAAGATCATTCAAAAATAACAATAAACTTTTCAAACACTGAAAATTATGATAATGCTGCTATAGCCTTAATTAATTCTTTCGCAAAAAAAAAATACCATATTCTGTTATCAGAGAAAATGAAAGAAGATCTTGTAAAATTCAATAGCTCAATAATGTTTGATGAATCAGAGAAGCACACTTTAACTGGTTTTGAAAATATTGTTTCAAATATTTATTCTTTCTTACATCAAATAAAAACATTTATCACACTCAGTGCTGATGTTTTTTACTATTCAATTCGTTCGATCTTTAATAAAAGCGGAAGAAGAAAAGGTTCAATTTATGAACAAATTCTTCTAATTGGAAATAATGCTGTACCAATAGTATTCCTATTGGCATTCCTGATTGGATTCATTTTGTCACTTCAGTCAGCAGCTCAGCTAAGACAATTTGGAGCAAATATTTATTTGGTAGATTTAATTGTAATCTCTATGATAACTGAAATGGGACCAATGATCACAGCAATAATAGTAGCTGGCAGAAGCGGTTCAGCAATTGCTGCTGAAATATCCACTATGCAAATAACTGAGGAACTTGATGCTCTAAAAGTAATGGCATTAAATCCTTTGAAATATGTTGTTTCACCTAAGATGATCGCAATGACAATCAGCTTACCTGTATTAACTATAATGGCAAATCTCGTAGGTATTCTTGGAGGGTTTATAATTGCTGTGATTTATCTTGATTTAAGCCCTATTGTTTTTTTTAATAGAGCTGTCAGTGTAATGACATTATCTTTCTGGTGGCAAAGTGTCTTAAAAAGCATTCTGTTCAGTTGGTTAATTGTACTAATAGGTGCACACTTTGGGTTTAATGTGAAAGGTGGTGCTGAAGGAGTTGGTAAGGCAACCACAGCTTCAGTAGTCGCTGCCATTTTTGCTGTCATAATTACAGATGCATTATTGAGCATTGTATTTTACTTTGATTTTTAGGCGAAACTTATATGAATAATGTAATTGAAATAAATAATCTCATTGCTAAATTTGATACAAAGCTAATACTTGACAATATTTGTCTTGAGATCAAGAAAGGTGAGATCTTTGTAATTTTAGGTAGTAGTGGTGGTGGAAAAACTACTTTACTTAAACATATTATTGGTCTTATCAAACCTGTTTCCGGAACTATAAATATATTCGGGCAGGAAGTTACTAAAATGGAAATAGATAAATTTGACAACACTTTAAAACAAATTGGTGTGTTGTTTCAAGGCGGAGCTTTGATCAATTCTATGAAAGTTTGGGAAAATATTGCAATTCCGCTTGAACAACATACTAAATTACCCCCTAACATTATCAGAGATCTCGTAAAGCAAAAATTATCACTGGTTAACCTTGAACACGCATTTAATTTATATCCTTCTGAACTGTCTGGAGGGATGAAAAAGAGAGTTGCACTTGCCAGAGCTATTGCAATGGACCCGAAGATCCTATTCTTTGATGAACCCTCAGCTGGTTTAGATCCAATCACAGCATTGGAACTTGATGAATTAATATTAGATCTAAAAGAGAAACTGGGCATTACACTTGTGATAGTTACTCATGAACTTGAATCTATCAAGAGAATTGCAGACAGGATTATTTATCTTCAAAAAGGTAAATGTATTTTTATAGGAACTCTTGAGGAAGCAAGAGCAGAAAGTATTGACGAGATCGATCGTTTTTTCAGTTGGAAAAGATAATTTTTTTTAGATCATATTTTACTATATTCACACCTTGACTTTTATCAACTTTTATAGTATATTCTTTCCCCTAAATGTATAGGTAAATACCGCTGTATAAATCGGTAACAAACTAGATAAAATCAATAAGGTAAATTAGAAATGCCACCAAAAACAAAAACAGAAAAAAAAGATAAAGATACTGCTGAAGAACAAGATCTGAAAACAGAAGAACAAATTTCCGAAGAACTTGAAGAAGAAGAATCACCCATTGAGGAAAATAGTGCTTCTAAACTGGAAACAGAAGTTTTTGAATACAGAGATAAATTAGTAAGAAAAGCAGCTGAATTCGAAAATTATAAGAAGAGAACTTCCGAAGAATTTTTAAGGCTTATAGAAACTGCAACTGAAAATCTTATCATTAAATTATTACCTATTGTAGATGATATGCATCGTTTTCAAGATAATTATAAACCCGAAATGAAATCTGAGGATTTAAAAAAAGGTATTGACCTTATATTCGATAAATATATGGAAATTTTAAAAAATTCAGGTCTGGAAGAGATCGAAGTAATTGGAAAAGAATTCGATCCTGAATTACACGAAGCATTACTTCAAGTAGATAACCCTGACGTGGAATCAGACCATATAGTAGATCAACATGAGAAGGGTTATACTTTGAGGAATAAAGTTATCAGACATTCAAAAGTAATTGTAGCAAAATAAAACTAAGAGAACTATGTCAAAACAAGATTATTACGATATTCTAGGAGTTAACAAAAACTCCACAAAAGAAGAAATTAAAAAAGCTTACAAAAAGCTTGCACTTAAACATCACCCTGATAAAAACAAAGGTGATAAAGAATCTGAAGAAAAATTCAAAGAGATCGGAGAAGCATATTCTGTTCTTTCCGATGATAATAAAAAAGCCAGGTACGATCAATTCGGGCATGAAGGTCTTAAAGGTGCTTCAAGTGGTGGTGGTGGATTCGGTGGATTTGACTTTGGAGATGCAGAATCAATATTTGAACAATTCTTTGGTGGAGGATTCGGTGGCGGTAGAGGTAGGCCCAGAGGCAGCTCAAAAAGAAAAGGAGCAGATCTACAGATAAAGATGAAGCTTACTTTAGAAGATATTGCTAAAGAAACTACGAAAAAAGTTAAGTTAAAAAAACATATAACTTGCTCTCGTTGTGGTGGATCAGGTGCTAAAGACCCTTCTTCTGTAAAAAAATGTTCAACTTGTAACGGAAGTGGTGAAGTTAAGTCCGTGCAGAGATCTATCTTTGGTCAATTTGTAAATGTAACTTCATGTTCTGCATGTGATGGTCTGGGAGAAGTTATAACCGAGAGATGTCCGAATTGTTCTGGAGAAGGAAGAGTAAGAGATGAAAAAACAAT
Source organism: Candidatus Delongbacteria bacterium (assembly GCA_027858795.1). The sequence continues at coordinate 6,940 of JAQICF010000173.1, forward strand.
TTCAATAAAAATTCCACCCGGAGTAAGTGAAGGCCAATATATCACTTTATCTGGTGAAGGTAATGCGGGTAAAAGAAATGGTCCAACAGGGGATCTTTTAGCTATAATCATTGAGGAAGATCATAAATATTTTCATCGAGATGTAGAGGATATCTATTATGATTTACAACTAAGCGTAGCTGAAGCTGTTTTGGGAACAGATCTTGAAGTTCCAATTATAGGTGGAAAGATAAAAGTTAAGATTCATTCAGGAACTCAACCTGGTAAGAAGCTTCTAATAAAAGGTAAAGGTTTACCTATTCTGCATGGCTATGGAACAGGCGATATGATAATCCGAATTACTGTTTGGATTCCAAAGAAACTTTCTAAGAAAGCCAAAGATCTATTTGAGAAGATTGACGAATTAAATGATATCAAACCTAAAACTACTGATAAAGGTTTCTTTGAAAAAGTAAAAGATATTTTCTTTTAGGAATAACTAATGGCTGAAATAAAACAATCAAATATCGAAAATTCTACATACAAAGGTTTAGTCGTGTTGAGTATTGTTCTAATATCTATTTTTGTTTTTCGGACTCTATTGTTTTCATATGATATCCATTCATATGATAAAATTAATAAAGAATTTGCAGATAAGAAGTTATTCTCTAATAATAATACAATGCTAGACTCAAGTGATGCTATAATAATTGAAATAAATGACCAAAAAAACATAAATAAAGATTTGACAGTTAATCAAAAAATAGTTAACATAAATAGTTCTTTAAAAGATGATTTGGTAAAGCTGCCCGGTGTAGGTCCTAAGACTGCCGATAAGATCATAAAATACAGAACAGAGAATGGTAATTTTGAGACTAAAGATGATTTGATGAAAGTAAAAGGAATTGGTCCCAGAAAGCTTGATAAATTAAAAAATTTAATAAAATTGAAATAAAAAATGGAGCGAATGATGTTTGTAACTTCCAGAAAAGGCAATATTGTACTAAAAATACTATCGGTCATTGCTTTTATCTTGTTAGTTCTTTCTATTGAAATCCCAAGAAGAGCATGGAATCAACAGGTAGAAAGACAAGAACTTGCACAAAAAAGAATGATGGAGATGAGTGATTTAGAAGTTGTATATATGCAAGAAACTGGACATTTCAGTAAAGATCTTAAATCAATTTACGACTATGCAATCAAGAATGATTCTCTACTAGTAAGTGCTCGTGATATTGAACTTGAGATACTTAATATGGATTCAACTCATCTCAGAATTTCATTTTCTGATTATAGCCACATAGAAGATCTTGACGTTAAGAATGTTGTAAAGAAAAATCTTGACAATATAGAAGACAAAAATAAATTTATCGATTTTATGAAATCGATTGGATGTCCTAAACCTGAAGAAGTTATGAATGCAGACGTTAAAGAAATTGAAGAACTTCTTAAAGGTAATTTACACAAAGATTTCTACAGATCTTTAAAGGAAAAATATTATCTTGCAAGAGAAAATGACAACGAGCACATATACAATGGTGGTAAGGATTTAATTATATCTCTTAAGAATAGAAATCCTAAATTAAAATTGAGATCAAACTCAATTAAATTAGCTTCTTCCTCAAACATTGAAATAGTGGCTAATTATAAAGGAGATAAGGATATATATTGGGATTTCATTTCAAGAGAAAAAATTAGAATCGTAAAATATAAGAATCCTGAATTAGATCTTCAATATGTTAATATGGCTAAATTCTTGCTAAAGGATGTTGATACTGATAAAACACCTTATTTATGTCCAAGTACATTAGATCCTTACATTGTTGATTTTAATCTTATTGCTAAAGTTGGAATGAACATTGAATTCTTTAGAGGAGAAAATACTGGTGATCTTAAAGATATTGAACCTCAGAAATTATTAGATAATGAAAAGATCCAAAATTATTTTTTAAATATCGCAAAACTTAAAAGTGAGAGAGTAGTTGCTGATTTTGTTAGAGAATATGAAATGGATGGAGATTCAACATATTCCAGTAAAGATCAACAAGATTCTTTATTCAGAAAATTCTTTGCAGAATATTTAGAAGATGTCGCAAAAGAAGCTCCGTTGGCTGATGCTAACACGAATTCCATAAGTTCTTTAGAGAAACATCAAGAAAAAAGTTTTTCAGAAGAGGAAAGATTCATCCTATTATTCAATTCTAATATGGCTGATATTGTAATGAATGAAATTGGTAAAAAGAATAATGCAAAGGCTCTCGAAGACATTTCTTTTGCTTATACAACTAGCATTATTAAGGTTGATACAGTAAGTGTTAAAATTACTTCCCCTATAAATAGCAAAAGTGTGTTTAAAGGCTATACCCGAAATTTCCTAGAGAAAAAATTCTTATTCGGTATTGCTGATGATGTAAACGCAGGTTTTGTTGATAATGGATCATCAAGCTGGAAAAGTGAATAGGTAATTGCTATAATAATAATAATTTAAATTTGAGGGTTGTTTTGTTATGTAATATGTACAGTATAAAACAACCCTTTTTTTTACATCATAAACTTAAAAAATATCTAATATGATACATACTCTAATAATAAGACCATCCCGTGTTGAATTAGTTTTAAAAACATTTTCAGCAGATTATAATAAGTTATCCGAAAAAAAACTTATCTCTAAAGATTTTAATTTTAGATTTAACAGAGAAATAATTGATACCGGTGCTTATTATAAGTCTTTCTATCGAATTTTAGCAGATATACTACAACCTTATAAAAAAGATATTCAGCAGCTTCAAGTATCGTTAAGGTCATCCTTCTTTCAGGTAAGATCTATTAAATGTGAAAAAAGTATGTATTCTGATCAGGATTACCTAAATTGGGAAGTCGATAAAACAATCAATGATGTAAGTGAACATTTTAATTACGGAACATTTTACGAAGATAAAATAAAATCTCTTCATCTTTTCATAATGAGGAAAAGTGTTGAATCTTATTTCAATGATATTTTAAGAAAAATCATATCGGATGATATTGATTTTAGTGTTGGATATGATTTTATTACCGAATCAAAAGAAAATTTTTTTATCAGCGCTAACAAATCCATTGATAAACCATTTGGATCCGATCCCTCATCTATCAAAATGTGGAACATCCCGACAGAAAGGATCAGAGCTGAAGTAAGATTTAAAAGAACTTTGATCTCAACGATTGTATTATCATTATTATTAGCAGCATTTTATTTAACTTACTTTCAGTCGGAAAATTTGTATAAGTTCTATACAAATCTTTTTTATAATGAAAGTACTAATAAAGATACAATTATCAAAGTACCCATACAAAAAAAAGATACTGTACTACATTCAAATCAAGTGACAGATATCAAAAGCCATGAAAAGTTAAGCTCTGAAGAAAAATTCCTGGAAAAACTATTTGAGGATGAGGTAGATGAAGTAACAAAAGAGGAACCACCAAAGCTAATTAAAAAATTAAATAATCATGATGCTTTAGATTCTTTAATCTCCTGTAATCCAAGATCTATTGTTTTCGAAAACAATAAAGTACTGGTTCAATTTTTCAATAAAAAGTCTTTAAATAAATTCACCGCTATTGCTAGGGCATACAATATCAATATTATCAACAATCAAAAAGAGTACTTATCTTTCCAACTTGGAAATAAAGATACAGAATATTTAACATTGACAAAAAAAAGCTATAATAAAACTCGTAAAACTTTAAAATTAGATTCAAAAAAACCTTTTATTATCATGAATAATAAAAATAAATTTTATAAATTAACAGATATCCTTCTGAAGAAAGATCAAATTTTTGATAAATTTGTTCTTTCAAACAGAGGGAATAAACTATTCTTAGCGGTTTATTTTGATTAGGATCACAGGTGGAGATTTAAGAAGTAGAGTTCTCCAATCAGTATCAGGAGATCAACTTCGGCCAACAACTTCTTTTTTTAGAGAATGGATATTCAATGTCCTGAATTATTTCTACAATCTAAACAATGTAGTTCTTTTGGACTTATTCAGTGGAACTGGGATTATATCATTTGAATTTATCAGCAGAAATGCAATAAAAACTGTAATGATCGAAAAGAATACAAAATTTATAAAGATAGCTGAAAAAAACATTTCAAAACTGAATATTCAAAATGTCACTGCTTTGAAATCAGATGCTATCAGGTATGTTACAAATTTAGTTAGATCAAAAGCTGATATACAATTTAATGTTATATTCATGGATCCACCCTATGATGATGAAAACATTACAAAAGATCTACTCGGACTAATATTCAACAATCTTGAACTTTTTCCTAAAGAACTACTAGTGATCACTGAAACAAATAAAGATTTCGAACCTGTTTTTAACGACAAGATAGAGTTGTATAAATCAAAATCCAGCGGTAGAACAAAAATGATGATCTTTAGGAGAATTCCATAATGGATGTAAAAAAAATTATAACAAAGACTTTAGCTGAATACTTTGTTCCAAATGTTGTAAATGATTTTATAGAATTAACAAATAATGGCAAACTTTCTAAAGAAAATTTCATTGATCTTATCTCAAATAAATATTCATATGAGAAACAAGTCTTAAATTATTTTGCTAAATGTGAAAAATCTGACATTACAAATCTTTCTGATGTAGTTGACAAATTCGGTATAGAACTATGCGCTTTTGTTATTTTCAATATATCTTTATTTGAACAACTCAGTAAAAACAGACTGAAAGAAGGATTTATTCAAATGTTTGAAAAGGGGTTGTTTACTGCTGTTGCAAGTTATTATATCGCAAAAACGGCTAATATAAAGTCACCATGGAAAGCCTATCTATCTGGTCTTTATTCTAATATAAGTTACTTTTTTCTATACAAGCATTATCCTGAAGAATTTGATCGTCTTCTGAGTACAGAGATAAATTCTATAAACAGGATGAATTATGAATGGGAAACTTTCGGAATGACCCATTCAGATATATCATGGTATTTATTGGGTAAGGTTGGAATTCCAGAGGACATACGAGGTCCTGTAAAATATCACCATCTGAAAACAAGTAAAACAAATTGTGATATGAAAAATGCAGAAGATCTTTGCTCTTCAGTTTATTTAGGGTCTATGCTGACAACTGTTTTTTATGAGAACTTTTCTTTAGCAATAAATTTCAAAAGTGAAGTTCAAAATCATATGAACATCGATATTGCTTTGCTAGATAATTTAGTATCAAAAATAATCTTTGAATTTAAGATCAAATTAAATCTGCTGGATGTATATGATTTCTCTCTTCCGGGATATTTTAAGCTAATTGACCTATTTGAAAATAAGATCAATGAATTAGATTCTGAATTGATTAAAGTAAAAGACAAATTAAACAAAGAAAAGAAGCAAAGATTAAAATTCCAAAAAGTGCTGGAATCATATAATAAAAAATTGGTTGGAATTGCTATCAAAGATCCCTTAACAGGAATTTACAATAGAAGGTATCTTACTGAGAGATTAAATGATGAATTTATCAAAGCAACTAAATATAATTCTTCATTTTTAATCATCACTTGTGATATAGACCATTTCAAAAAGATTAATGATACTTACGGACACGGTTTTGGAGATGTGGTTCTAGTTCAATTAGTTGAAGTCATTGCAAAAACAATTAGAAAAACTGACTTGTTAGCTAGAATCGGTGGCGAAGAGTTTATTATTTTATGTAACCAATCCAATGACTATGATGGTATATTGATAGCTGAAAAAGTCCGAAGTCAAATTGAAAAAACTGTTTTCATGTTTGAAAAGAATACAAGAGTACATGTAACAATGAGTTTTGGAGTAGCAAACTTTAATAAAGATATTAAGTCTGTGCAAGAACTTATGGAGCTTTCAGATAATAGGCTGTATCTTGCTAAAAGAAATGGGCGTAACAGGGTTGTTTATACAGACTCTACAAATGAAGCGCTGATGTAAATTCCTTCGGACAGGCATAGGAGCCGTCCCTACAGGAACATCACATGATTACGATCCTGCATCTCTCTTTCAAAATAAATATCTCTAATCTTATTTAATTCTACAATTGAAATATTCTCAAAGGAAAAATCATCTTCTATATTAATATTCAGCTCTTCCCTGCTGAAAGTAATGAAATTAATCAAACTATTACCTTTTTGATAAAATCTTAATATCTGTAAAATTCTTAACCCATCTATCTTTTCATGGCAGGCTCTTATAAAATTCTTATCTGTCTTAAAGTTATTTCTTAAAGGTGTCCAAATATCTTTTCCAAATGAATCCTGGATAAATTCATCTATCGGAGTTTCAATATTACTCTTAAATAACTCAGGAAATAAAGTATATGTCTTCCCAATTCTCTGAAAAGCTTCTACATCATAAAAAGGATAACTTTCCCAGTTTCCACTAATACCCTTTATCACTGCAGGTCCTGTTCCGAATGGTACTCTATCTGAAGCTCTTGGCGAAGGTTTGACAACTTCAGTATTTGAAATAATAATATTACCAGCCTTCTTCATTCTGTTAACGAAATAATAATCCTCTCCTGCTTCCTTCGGAGTAATACCATTTATCTTTCTGTATCCTGATATTTTAAAGGCTATTGCTGACCCTAATGCTGCAAATGAATATACCGAGCCTATTTTTAGTAAATTAAGCATGTAGTAACGCATATAAAGCTCATAGTGAAGAATAGCTCTATCTATACTTTCTTCTCCTGACAATTCATGGTAATATGGGTTGGTAAGAAGCAAAGCTTTCCTATTTTTTTTAAATGTTTTAGTTATCGACAGAATATAGTCTTTAGGGATTCTGGTATCTGCATCTAAACTTATAACAATATCTTCATCTGCTGCTTGTTTTTCTATAGCTTCAAATAATACCTGTCTCGCAAAACCAACACCTTTTTTCTTGCCTATCCAGCCATTGCCTTGACAAGCTCTGTCTATAACGACAATATCAAGATCAGTGACTGATTTTAAGTATTCTATTGTCTTAATGTTATTTTCACATTTAGTTTTATTCTCAGGATAATTCCACCATTCATCAGGGTTGTTTACACAGACAAATACGGAAAATTGATTGATTGATTGAGAACTAAGATCTTCGATCAATTTAGGTATATATTCAAGCTCGTTCAGAGCAGGTATTGCAATAAAGATTTTCATAGGTTTAAAGCTAATGATTTTTATTGTCTTAATCAAATTTTAATTACATTGCAATATTATAAGTAGTTATATATATTAATATCTTATCAAAATAACATTAGACGTAAAAATATGAATAGTGAAGCTAAAGAAAAATATAACCAGCAATTAGAACTGAAAAATTATAGTAAAGCCACTTTAAAGTCATACGGCTACTGCTTTGATCTGTTTTTAGAACACTTTAAAAAAGTTGATATCAATACTCTTACAAAAGAAGATATAACTGATTTTCTCTACAAAGAACATCAAAAAGGACTATCTTACGGTTATCAGAATCAAATCATCAATGCTATAAAGTTTTATTACGAGAAAGTTCTAAAACAAAAGAGAGAACTTTACGATATTCCAAGAGCTAAAAGACCTATAAAATTACCAACAGTCTTCAGTGAAGAAGAAATAACCCAATTGATAGGACAAATAGATAATTTGAAACATAAGTCTATCTTATACCTTATATATTCAGCAGGGTTAAGAATCAGTGAGGCGGTAAATATGAAGATCGCAGATATTGATTCAAAAAGAAATCTAATTCATGTAAAAAGCGCTAAAGGTAAAAAGGACAGGACAACACTTCTTTCACAAAAACTACTCGTGATGCTTAGGGATTATTATGTGCAGTATAGACCTAAAGAATTTCTTTTTGAAGGAGAAAATGGTGGTCAATATTCTATAAAAAGTATACAGAATGTTTTCAACAGGGCATTAACGAGATCTGGGATAAGAAAAAAAGCAACAGTACATTCATTAAGACACAGCTTTGCAACTCATCTACTTGAACACGGGACAGACTTAAGATATATTCAGCAATTACTGGGTCATAACAGTTCTAAAACAACTGAGATATATACACACATTACGAAGAAGGGAATGGACAAAATAAAGAGTCCACTAGATAACCTAGAAGTACAGGAGAAAAAAACGACATATGGCGCTTTGCCGCACGTTAGCCCTAATTAATTTTTCTTTTTAAAAACAATCCCTATGTGTCAATTTAAAGATATAAAAAAGAGGTGGTTTAAAGCCACCTCTAATGATTCTTATTTATTAATTCATTGTTTTCCCTTAATCCCATGTCTTATTTCTCATTACAAATATCGGTATAAAGCAAGGGATCATCCAATCTTCAATTACTGCAAAATTTTTATCATTATTGCTTAATCTACTTTTTAAATATTTCCAGCTTTTCTTTTATTTTTTTTAACTTATTATATACCCAAGTCTTATCGCTTGTTCCCTTTATTACAATTGAATTACTTTCTCTTTCAAAAAAAAGAATCGGATTATTTTCAATAAAGTTGATAATATTAATGTTGTCAATTTTATCTTTTTTTAGAAATTCGATCATTGATCCACATCACTACTCATCGGCAGTGTGAATATAAAGCTACTACCCTTACCTTCTTCACTTTCTACCCAAATCCTACCTCGATTCTTTTCAATAAATTCTTTGGATAAAATCAATCCTATACCCGTACCTTTTTCATTATTAGTTCCTTCTGTAGATAGTTTACAATCAAGGTTAAATATCTTGTCAATATTTTCAGAAGCAATTCCAACACCAGTATCCAAAACAACAGTTTCAACATGTTTACCGATTGTTTTGCTTTTAATTTGTATGTTTCCACCTACATATGTAAACTTGATCGCATTAGATATCAGGTTTCTCAGAACTGTGCGAACCATGTTCTTATCTGCGAAAACTTCAATATCATCAGAAATATCAATCAAAATGTTTATTTTCTTTTCTTTTAAGGTAATGCTTAGGATATTGATCTCTCTTTCTAGTACGTTCCTAAGATAAAATTTCACAGGTTTAAACTCAATCATACCTGTCTGCGACCTTGACCATTCTAGTAAATTACTTAATAAGTATGACGTGCTTTTCCCAGCATTATAAATGTGATCAACTCTAGTTTTCATTTTTTCAGTATAAAATTCACTTTTATCATTTTTTAGCAATTCCGAATAACCAATAATAGCCTGAAAAGGTGATTTTAGATCATGACTGATTATTGAGAAAAATTTATCTTTTGTAGCATTTAATTCGTGCAATTGTATAAGAGTTTTTGACAATTCTTCTTTTTGTCTAGTAATTAAATTATTTTTTTCTGTTAAGATCATATTTGCTTTTTTCTTCATAGCATACAGATAATACAAAAAAATAATTAACAAAATTATAAATGCTGTTAGTATAATGAAAAACAGTCTCAATGTTTTATACTTTTCTATTGTAAGTTTCTGAATTTCATTATCCTTCCTTAATACTATATTTTCTTTTTCTTTCTTTTCTGATTCGTATTTGGTTAGCATTTCGTTAATCTGACTAGTACTAGTTTCGTTTTGAATGCTGTCGTTGATTCCCTTGAATAATGTGTGGTATTTATATGCATTCCTAAAGTTTTGAAGATTGTAGTTAGCCGTGACTAAGATTTCAAACGCTTCTTTTTGCAAAGCTAAAGAATTTATTTCTTTAGCAAGATAAAGGCTTTTTTCAGCATAGTCTACAGCTTTAGCATTATTTTTCAAACTGATATTTAATTCTGCCATATTGACATAAACTATTGATATTCCTTTTTTGTCTCCGAGTTCTTCTTTTATTTTAAGTGATTTGTGATAGTAATCAAGCGCTTTATCGTAATTTCCCTGTAATTTATAATCAATTCCAATATTGACATAACAGGCAGATATTCCTTTTTTATCTCCGAGTTCTTCATTAATTTTTAATGATTTAAAATAATTTTCTAAAGCTTTTTCATAATCTCCTTTAAGGCTGAAGACCATACCTATATTATTAAAAGATCTTGCAATACCGTTTTTGTCTTCTAATTCTTCAGATATTTTCAATGATTTTGTAAAATATTCTATCGTCTTATCATAATTCTGTTGATACCAATATACGATCCCGATATTATTAAGAGATTTAGAGATCCCTAAATTATCATTAAGCTCTTCGGAATTTTCCAAGGATTTTAAAAAATATTCTACCGCTATATCATAATTTCCCTGATCAAGATAACTACTGCCGATTTTCATAAACGATTTAGCTATGAATTTCTTTGATTCAATTTGCTCCGAAATAGTTAATGCCTTTTTATAAAAAACAAATGCCGATTCCGGCAAACTGGACTCATATTGAGTTCCTAATTCCAGATATAATTTTACCATACATGTATCTTTTTCTGCAACTTTAATTTCATTTATTAGACTATCAATACTTCGAATGTCCTGAGCAGAAATATTAAATACAGTAGCTAAAATAAAAATTATAAGTAAATATTTTGGTATCAAGTTTATTGTTTGTTTCATGAGATATTTTCCAATCACTTTTGTTTTACATTATTAAATTCTACTTATTATTTATCTAACTTTTATTTTTATGATCCGGGTACAACTTTCTCACACACTCAGGACATACAGAGTGAGAGAATTTAGCATCACTGTGAGAACTTAGATAATCTTCAACTTGTGTCCAATATCCTGAATCACCTCTGATTTTCTTACAACTCGAACAAATTGGCAATAATCCTTTCAAAGTTTTAATACTATTCATAGCTTTTACTAATTTTTTATTAGTATCTCTTTTCTTTGAATTCGATTTTAATATGAATACAATGGCTATTATCATTCCAAATATTAAAATCAAGGTTACATTAAGATAAAATTTTTGCTTATCATACAATTTCTGTTGTAATACTCTTTCTTTTTCTTTTTCTTTAATACCATATTTTATTTGAATATCTGAAATTTGCTTAGAAGTATTCCTTTCATTAAGACTGTCTCCCGTAGTTTTAAAATATTTGGAGTTCTCATATGCTCTTTGATAATATTTCAAACTGTCATTTGCTAAAGTTAATATTTCGTACGATTTATTTTGTAAATTTAAAAAACCGGTTTCTTTAGCTAAATTTAATCCTCGTTCTGCATATTCTATTGATGTATGATATTTTTTCTCAATGATCTTCAGTTCTGCAAGGTTAAGGTAAGCTACTGAAATACCGTTTTTATTTTCTATTTTTTTCATGATTTCAAGCGATTTTAACAAACTTTCGCTTGCCATGTCATATGATTTTTGATTCGTATAAATCAAACCGAGATTATTAAAACAATCTGCAATCCCTATACTATCGTTAAGTTTTTCATTTAAGACCAACGCTTTCATGATATAATCAATTGCTTTATCAAAAATCTCTTGGCTTATGTATAGAACTCCGATATTGTTATAGCAAATTGCAATACCTGTTTCATTGTTAAACTCTTCATCTATTTCAAGAGATTTTAAGTAATACTCCATAGCTGGTTCATACTTACCTTGAATATCATATATATTCGCAAGATTATTATACATATCTGCCATTCCCTTCCTATTACCTAAATTCTCATACATACTCAAAGATTTGATATAATAATCAATGGCTTTGTTATATATGCCATGGTAATAATAACATATTCCTATGCTATTCAAGCATTCTGAAATAAATTCATTTAATTCAAGTTCTTCAGATATGGATAATGCTTTATTAAAAACAAACAAAGCTGAATCGGGATGGTTATATACCAGATTATTGCCTATTTCTAGAAATAATTTAACTGTATTAGTGTCTTTTTTAACATTTTGAAAATTAATTATTTCATTAGAATTTTTAATCGCAAAGCAATTCACAAGTAAAACAATTATTAATACAGATAAATTTCTCATAATTAAATCCTATTGAGTATATAATTCATTTAACATGATGGCTCTCTAAATTGGTATAACGCAATTATTTTATTTTAGATATGAATAAGTGTATCAAAAATATAAACTTTATTGCTTGCTATGTCGATTTTTTAATTATTTTGAGTTATTAAGATTGATTATATTTATTCTGAAATATTGTATTCGCGTTTTTGATTTTTATTATTTTTACCCGGACCATAGATGTCCTCTTTACATTCAGGACAAATTGAATGACTAAATTTTATATCTGTGTGTTTGGAGAGATAATCTGCTACCGGATGCCAAATGTTTTCTTTATCACGGATGCCATGACAAGAAGCACAAATTGGAAGAAATCCGTTTGTAACACTTTTTCCATCAATCACTTTTGATTTCAACTCAGTAATTATCTTTTCTCTTTGTGCTTCATATTTCTTCTGTTCAGTAATATCAGAGAAAAATCCAAAAGCTCCTCTGTACAAGCCATTTTCATCCAAAACTGGATTTGTTTTAACTAATATTGTTCGTCGAACTTTATCTAAGCCAATTATTTCAAGTTCATAAATATCTGTTTTTCCAGATCTTTTATTGGAAGTTTTATCAAGAATTAAATTAAATTCTTTTTCTGTAGTAAATTCATTCAAGTTCTTACCTTCTAATTCGCCATCATAACAACCAAATATCTCATTTCCTGCTTTATTTGCAAATGTAAAATTCTCATCCTCATCTACTATACCGATTCCTTCCAGAAGGGATTCTACTAGATCTCTGTACTTCGTTTCACTTTCTTTCAGTGCCTTTTTATTTTTCTCACCTGCTAAGTTGGTTCTCCATCTGAAGAAAAACATGATGTTAACAAATAATCCTAATAAAAACAAATTTAGAATGATAAGATATTTTGTTTTTAGGTCTAAAATTAGACTACTTAAAATAATAAAAGAACAAACAACTGCAAATATTGAGACAGTAACTATAATTCTATGCTTAATCTGGGATTTACTCATCAACTTACCTTAATGTTATACACTTAGCGTATTATATCCTTACATATTGTATATATGCTAGTAATTATAAGCTCTAGAAGTGATACAGGTTACAATAGATGGTTTTATATATTTATCAATTTCTCGTTACAACTTTTAGTGGTTACATAAAATAATATAAGGTTTTAAAAGTATTATGTCAATCGTAAACCTTATTTTGATATTATTAATTTCACTTAGTCTTTTCATGAATAAAAAACATACCCGGCTTTGAAGCTGGTCTTGTTATAAATCCAAATTTATGATAAAAGTTTTCAACTCCCTCAGCCGCCATTAAACCAACTAATGAATTATGATTAGCATTATCATCTAAATATTGCATTAATTCATTCATTATGACTTTACCCAAACATTTTCCTTGATATTCCGGTACTACAATAATATCCTGAATATAAAAATAAATAGCACCATCACCGACTATTCGACCAAGTCCAATAAGTTTATCAATATCATAAAGGCAAACTGAAAATAAAGAATTTTCTAATCCTTTCTCCATTGTTTCAAAATCTAATTTGACCCAATTTGTAGTACTTCTGATACTATCATATTCAATCGGTGTAGGATTTTTATACTCAATTCTGTAATCTTTTGGTAAACTCATTTATTATTCCTTTAATTTGATAATAAGTCTCAAAGTAACTCTCAGGTACTTCTTTAACTAAATTATGTATTTTTTCCCATTGTTTTCCCTTACTAATTTTCTCTTATTGCGACTTATCGTATATTCCGGCAAAACATTCGTAATAATTATACTTACGACAACCAAAAAAAATCCGATTTTACCGTATATACCAATCAATTCTCCGAAAAAGAACCATCCGAAAAACACCGCAAATACCGGGGCTGTGAAAATTGAGAATGATACTGTTATAGCTGAAGCATGCTTAGAAAGCCAATAATAAATTACAAAAGCCAAACTGGTTCCGATCAAAGCTAAATATACAATACTTACCCATAAACTTGTTGAATAATAATTTGTCGTTTTATTTTCAAATCCAAAACCTATTATTAGAAAAACAATTGTCGTTACGATCAATTGACTAGTTACTTCAATAAATGGATCAAAATTATTCCTAATATTACGCAAGTATACTAAAGATAATCCTCCACTTGCAGCAGCAATTAAGACATAAAACATTCCTAAATAATATAATCTGCCATTCAAGCTCATATCGTCATGGTAAATAAAAACCAATCCACTTATCCCTACAATTAAACCAAACCATTTATACAATTTCGCTTTTTCATCATGAAGTATAAAATGGGCAAAAATAACTACAAATAACGATTGTGTTGAAAACAAAACTGAACCTAATCCCGTAGAAATATATTGTTCTCCAAGATAAACCATACCATAAGGTATCGTAAACATTATGGTTGATAAGCTAATTGCCCTAAACCAAAACTTATAGTTAAATGGTAAATTCTTTTTTGTTATTTTTAGCCAAATAAGCAGAAACAATGTTGCTAAAAAAAATCTAAGACCCGCACATTGAAAAGGAGGAGCATCATTTAGTCCGATTTTAATTGCTAGCCAGGTCGATCCCCAAATCAACGCCAGAAACATAACACCTAACCAGATTTTTGTATTCGAATAAGATTGTTTCATGATTTCCTATTTTTCTCTCTCTTTATTTCAATTTTAACCAGCTCATTTTCCAATCAAGTCTAAATCCGAATTTTAATGCCAAATCAGTTGAAGAGGTATTTTTCCGGAACTATGTTACATCTTTAGGTTAATTAAGAGTACCTACAGGAGCAAGATAAATTGTCATTTCTTCATTCCCGTCGACATTAATGATTTCATCCATATCTTTTTGTTTGTAAGCTGCAATTGCACATGTACCGCAACCGATTGATTCAACTGCAAGGTAAAGATTCTGACAAAGGTGCCCGGCTTCAATCAGAATATCTTTATACGCAGCTGTTCCGTATCTCCATTCTGTTCTGTAGGGGACAGCACTCCAGATAAAACATACTGCACATTCCCCTGCGAATTTTTGATTACAAGCCGCATCTGTAAGTCTTTTACGCAGATCCCTGATCTTAAACAGAAATACCAATTTATGCTTAACAGGCAGGTATCGGTATATTCCCATTTCCAGACCTGTTACATTATTAACAGCAAGGTAAGTCACAAACGGATGCCTGCATCCTCCTGAGGGAACTGTTCGTAAAACTTTTTTCCCGTCCGGTGAATAATTTTTGATTCCCTGAGTTGCCCATAGCAGATATGACAGATCTTCTATTGTTATACTTTTATCTGTAAATTCCCTTCTGCTCTTTCTGTTATTGATGCATTCATAAATATCATTATTGATTATCGTAACGGCATCTGGAGATGGAAGTATGATTCTTTTACTGTCATTCTCATATTCCTTTTCAATATCAGGATACGGAAAACCATTCTGCTGATCAGTGATATATCCTTTCATTCCCTCTCGGTTGTTTTTCAGCAGATTTCTGTTTTCTATCATTTTATTTTTTATTTTAGAATTTATTTTTTCATTCATGATTGACTCCAAATAAACTTCTGAATTTTCCTATCTTGACTGTATTATTTTTTGAGCTCTTTTTTTATCGTCTCCGAATTCAAATGAATTGATCAGTTGAAAAGAATTGTCAGTATCAATTATCTTCGGATAAATAATCTTAAGAGCAGCTAATTTTCCATCTGAAAAATCAAAGATATCCATTATCTGCTTTCCCTGAGCTACATCAAAGTAATTGTTTTGTGCCGCAACTTTAACGATCGTGATTCTCTCTTCTTCAAAACTTTCATCTTCAAGGTCACTTAAAAAAATGCTAAATCTTGATGCACTCATCTTTGTATAAACTTCTTCTTCAGAGAAATCATTAATACTAACATTTATCTGTGCGTCTTGTGAAAATGTTACACCCTGTGATTGATTACCTGAAAATGAAACATTAACATTTTCAGGTATTGAGTTAACGAGATATTTAATTTCATCAATCAGTTGCTTGGCTTCAATTCTACTATTCTTCTTAAGTTGCACAAGATAATTTCTATCTAATTTATTCAGCCTTTTCATAATATTATTAACTACAACTATTGACTCAAACCCACCGTCATTTGATGCTGCACCTTCAATTTCCATGCTGAAATTTCCTGCCGGAGAAGTAAATGTTACTTTTTCTGCAAACACTACAAACGCAATAAATAATAAGACTGCCATTGAATATTTTTTCATTTTTCCCTCATTTATT
>JAQICF010000201.1 GCA_027858795.1 Candidatus Delongbacteria bacterium
GACCTAAATTCTTTAATAATCCAGGTTTTTTTAACTTTATATTTTCTTTTTTTATTATTTTTAAAGCTTTTATATAATTTTTTTCAGCAAAAGAATATTTCTTGTTCTCAAAATATAATTCTCCTAAATCAATTAAAGAAATAGCTTCATTATTTTTATTTTTTTCTTTAATACTTTTCTTTAAGAGATTCTCAATTTCTTTAACCGATTTGTCAAGATTTTGATTAAATTTCATCGCTAGATTTCACGCAATTTTTACCTTTGTTTTTCCCAAAATACAATGCTTCATCTGCCTTATTAATAGAATAATCTATATCCATAATTCTATCATAGACATGAACTCCGAATGTCATGGTGATATTTAATTTTATATCTCGGTAATAAAATATTTCATTCTCTATTTTTTTTCTTATTTTTTCAGCAACCAGCATTCCGCCTTCAAGACTTGTTTTTGGCATAAGGAAAATAAATTCTTCTCGACCCCAGCGTGCAATATTATCTTGCTTCCTTAACACTGATCTCATTAAATTTGCTAAATTCACTAAAACAAAGTCACCACAATCATGTCCGTAATTGTCATTAAAACTTTTAAAATTATCTATGTCAGAGATCATAACAACAAATGATTCATTACTTCTTTCATATTTTAGAGCTTCATATTTTATCTTATCCAAAATATCCCTACGATTAGATAGCCTTGTCAAAGGATCTGTCCTGGCTAGGACATCTAATTTAAGATACGCCTCTGTTAGTTCTTTATTTTTCTTATTAATAGTTTCGTTTGCCTTCGTAAGATCCTTGATATATTTTGCTAGCTCAACATTCTTCAATCTATAGATCTCTGCTTCTTTTTCTTTTTGCTCTGAAATATATTTTGACTGTATTTCTGCAATATTCCCAGAAAGCTCTCCATAAACCGACTCATTAATCTTTGAGAACTCTTTTAAACATTCATAAGCTTTCTTAAACTCTTTTGTTGTTGAATATAATTCTGCAAATATCTCATAACTTTCCTGCATTACATCCTTTGAACCAATTTCTTTCGCTTGATCTAATGCGATTTTTAAGTACTTCTCTGCTTTTTTATAATCTTTCATTTTCATATAAGTTCTTGCAGCCTCATTAGAAGTATTCGCGTGATTATACTTCATATTCAAGTCTTCAGATATTTTTAAAGCTTTTAAAAAATTTTCCAAAGCAGCTTTATTATCACCTTTATCTCTATAAATTATTCCAAGGTTATTATAGATAGATGTATGTTCCTTCAAATTATCTGTTTTGTGATATAGTTCTTTAGCTTTAAAATAATATTCTAACGCTTTGTCATAGTCAAGAAGCATCGAGTATAAATTACCGATATTATTATATGATTTAGCAATTGACAGATCATCTTTTAATTGTTTTCTAATTTTCAATGATCGTTGATAGTGCTCTAAAGCCTTACTATGGTTTTTTAATCTGTAGTAGATGTTGCCGATAGTATTAAGTGAGTCAGAAATTCCTTTTTTATCACTTATTTCTTCTCTTATTTTTAGGGACTTTAAGTAATATTCTAAAGCTTGATCGTAGTTACTTAGTCTAAAATTTACTTCACCGATATGGTTTAAAAAATTGGCTCTTTTTTTATCATTTTTATTATTTCTTGATAACTCTAAACCCGTTTGGTAGTAAATCAGAGCTTTATCATATTCACTTTTCTCTCGGTATATATCTCCGATTTTTACATAAATATCAGATTTTTTAACTTTTGATTTTATTTGGTGACTTAATTCCAAGGCTTGTAAATTATACTCTAAACATTTATCAAGCGAAATATTTTGATAGAGATCCGCTAATTTGTTTAAAATATTATATTTCTCTTTACCAGAAGTCTTACTTAAAAACTCCTCAAGTTCTGTTACTTGTTTCATATAATTTCCCTCTGTAAAGTTCAACCTTAGTCATTTGTACAAAATAACTTCTAATGCTTTACCAACCATTCTTCAGATTTTTTTAATACTTCTTTAGTCAATGAATATTTACCTTCTGGAATATGGTACTCTAAACTTATTCCACTATTCTCCAATCCCTCTTTTAATTTTATGCATTGCTCTTGATCTATAAATTGATCATCTGGACTATTTGCAATAAATAATTTGATATCTTTTACTTTACTCAATTCTTCTTTTGAAATATTTTCGATATCATACTTTGTTCCAAAAGCTATTAATCCATCAACTAAATTCGGATATTTCAATGCTACATTAAATCCTACAGTAGTTCCCTGATGCAGTCCAAGAAGATAAATACCGCTTACCTTATTTTTACTCTTTATTTCGCTAATCACTTTAACTAAATAATCTTCACTTAGTTTATCTGATCTTTCTAAAATATCATCTGACTGATCTTCTATCTCCCATCTAAACTCCTTAGCCAACCCGATCTGTACAGGAAATGGTGCTTGAGGAACTGCAAAAATAAATTCTGGAAGATAAAAATGCTTCCAAATTTTTACAAACTGATCATGACTACCAGCATAGCTATGCAATCCAATTACAAGATCATACTTTTTATTCGGATGAAAATCTAAAGGTTTAACAAGCCTATAACTCATAATATTCGTTGATTCTATATGATATATTTCACCTAAATTTTTAATCATTAACCCAATACTATCAATAGCAGCATCAAACGTCTTTGTACCTCTAACCTTATCAAAGTCTGTATCATTTTTAATGTATTTAAAGTCTACAAATCCAAGATCTACAGATTTGTATAGAAATTTTGCAGATAAATCAGGCTCACCCATTAAACCATAAGTACATGACAAATTATACGTAGAAATTATATCATACACATTGTGACTTAGCATATATAAGTAGAGTTGTGCCGCTTTTTCATAGTTCTTTTCCCAGTATGCTTCATCCGCTTTGATCATATAATCTCTCATACTCACATCGAGGAAATCACCAACATCTTTAGATAGCGGGTTAATCTTCTCAGGACTTGACCAATCTTTTATAGAAACCACTTTTTGCTCTACAATATTAGTTTTTTCACAGCCTAGGAATAATAGCACAGAAAACATTAACATAAATAATTTCTTCATTTCATTCACCTTTATCTTAATTTATTAGTATAAGCTAATAATTTATATGGTAATATTACCTACATATGTATAACCTTTGTGTAATCTACAAAATACTTAACTTGAGTACGAATGTCAAACTAATAATTCTTTTAGTATCTCATTTGCATTATCTTCATAATTGTCGTTGCTTAAGTTTATTGTTAAATCACTTAATGAAATATAGTACTCTTTCCTGCTTTCAAAAATACTAACAATATCTTGCTTTAAATGCCCTAAACTTAATAGAGGTCTGTTCTCTATATTTTCATTTGAATAAAACATCTTCTCTAATTTATCTAATCCAATATGCAAATTAATTACATAATAATTCTTTTCCAAAATGTCTCTTACTTTGAGAGATAAAATAGATCCTCCTCCAAATGCTACTATAGTATTTTCGAAGCTTGACAATTCAGAAATCACTTCCTCTTCATATTCTCTAAATCTTTTTTCACCGTATTTTTCAAATATCTCTCTTATTGATAACCCCGATCTTTTTTCAATTAATTCATCTGTATCATAAAAAGCTTTATTCAGCTTTGCAGCAAGTTTTTTTCCATAAAAAGATTTTCCTACACTAGGCATACCAATCATAGCTATATTAGAAGGCCTTAACGTTGTTGTTAGTGTTTGCTTCATTTTTAATTGATTCGGTGTTTTATCAAAAAATATTTCGAATGATTTTGAAGCTTGATTTATTAACCATTCATTCCCATCTATAATTCGAAGTCCATCTCCTTGAATGATCCTTGTGTGATAATTCGCATCCAAAATTATAGTATTTTTTACTTTCAGATCTATATCCAATTTTGGAACAGCAATAACAAATAGGTATGAATCTTGTACAAGATCTACTAAATCTTTAAACATGATATGATCACAATTAAATTTTTTTGATATTTCTAATGATCTTGAATCTGTACGATTGGCAGAATAAACCAAAGCACCTAAGCTTTTCAGTGTATATATCGCAGCTTTTGCTGCCCCACCGGCACCAAGAACAATACATTTATTGTTTTTTACACTCAAACCATTGTTTATTATTGCATTTTCAACACCATAAACATCTGTATTAAATCCATAGTAATGGTCTCCCTTTTTAATTACAGTATTCACCGCATTTATTTCTTTTGCTACATTATCAATCTTATCAAGTAAAGGCAAAATTGTTTCTTTGAAAGGAGAAGTAATATTTGCCCCTGAAAGATCATATTGATCAAAAATATCAAGGATCTCACTTGCTTCATTTACTTTAATTCTTTTATAAATATTTGACTGGCCAAATTCTTTAAATAAAGAAGTAAATATCTGAGGACTTTTGCTATGAATTACAGGATTGCCAAAAATTGCATATTTTTTCATAGTTAAAGTCCTCATTATAAAAAATATATTTTATCTGTTATAGATCTTAGAATTATTGATAACAACTTGAACTTGACCGCTTAATATTTCGTCGTGGTAACAAGTATTCAAAGATTTTGACATTAATTTCCTTCTATCTACTTTCCATTCAGTGTTATTATCAAATATCGTCAATTCTGCAACCTTACCTACCTTAATCAGATCATTATCTAAATTCAATATCTTCCTTGGATTTGTTGTGATCTTCTTTAAATATTCCATCAATGATAAAACATTTGTATTCACTAAATACTTTATACCTACTGAAAATGAAGTTTCTAAACCAAGTACTCCAAAAGGTGCATAATCAAATTCAACATTCTTCTTCTCAGGTGTATGGGGAGCATGATCAGATGCAATTACATCAATAGTTCCATCCTGTAATCCTTTTAAGATCTCGTTGACATCTTCTTGAGTTCTCAAAGGTGGATTCATTTTATAATCAGTAGAAAAAGTTTTTACTTTCTCATCTGTGAGTGAAAAATGATGAGGAGTTACTTCAGAAGACACTTTCAAACCTTGTTTTTTTGCCTCTCTGATCAACTTAACACTTTCTTGAGTACTTATGTGTTGAAAATGAGGATAGCCATCTACATATCTTGCGATCTCTATATCTCTTGCGATCAT
This sequence comes from Candidatus Delongbacteria bacterium, assembly GCA_027858795.1. Next base: position 5,138 of record JAQICF010000201.1, read on the forward strand.
TGAGCTTTCTGCAATATTTGGGATTCCTGACATACCAAGTTCAGTAGATACATATGATTCATTCATAACTCCATCAAGAAAAGTTTTATCCTCTTCATGGACTAGAATTGGGACGTTGAACATACCTGCATATTGTAACGCACCTTTCATTGCCTCACTGCTTTGAATACCATCTCCATCATCACTAAACGCCAATGCTCCATTATCATTTAGTTCGGCCATCTCTACAAGAGATTTACCTTCCCTACCCATTGTTACCGCAGGAATTTGATGAACTTTCACTAATAAATTTTCAGTTCTTCTACAAATATCATTGTAAACAAATATATTATCAACACAAGGAGAAGTATTTGGCATTAAGGCTATACTGGTAAATCCACCACTCATAGCAGCATTTGTTCCTGTTATAAAAGTTTCTGCTTGCTCATATCCCGGTTCTCTTAAATGGACATGCATATCCATAAAACCCGCACTTATATATTTACCTTTAGCATCAATAACAAGATCATTTGAGTCTGTTGCTATTGATTCATTAATCTCTGTTAAGATCCCATCTACTATTTTAATATCACTTAAATATTCTGTTTCTTTAAATGTGTCAACAATTGTTCCATTTTTTATAACACAACTCTTAGGCAATTCTTCAAAATTACTCTTGTTTAATTTAATATTATTTATCATTTTAATCCTCCGATATTAGCACTTAAAAGATAGAGTATAGCCATTCTTGAAGCAACTCCGTTAAGAACTTGCTCTAATATCACCTGATGATCACCATCTGCCACATCATCATCAATTTCTACACCCCTGTTCATCGGTCCGGGATGAAGTATTAAGATTTCATTCTTTGCTTTAGCTAATTTTTCATTAGTTATCCCCCAGAAGTTATGATACTCTCTTAGGGATGGGAATGAAGGTCCAACATGCCTTTCGAGCTGAATCCTTAAAATATTCATGACATCTGAATTCTTTATTGCTTCCTCGAGATCGTAAGTAACTTCAACTCCCAATTTTTCTATACCTTTAGGAATTAAAGTTGCCGGTCCGCAAAGTTGCACTTTTGCACCATATAATTGAAGTGCGTGAATGTTTGACATTGCTACCCTTGAATGAATAATATCTCCAACTAAAGTTACTCTTTTTCCCCTTAGATCAGGTATTTTTTCATCAATTGTCATTAGATCTAATATTGCCTGAGTAGGATGTTCGTGTGCTCCGTCACCTGCATTAATAATAACAGAATCAAGGTTATCTAGCAGCATTTTATGAGCTCCAGGAGTACTATGCCTCATAACTACCATATCTATCTTCATCGCTTCAATATTCCTAGCAGTATCAATTAAAGTTTCTCCTTTTTTTAAAGATGAAGATGATGCTGCAAAATTGACAACATCCGCTGATAATCTTTTCTCTGCCATTTCAAATGAAAGTTTTGTCCTTGTAGAGTTCTCAAAGAACATGTTTACAACAGTAATTCCTTTCAATGCTGCGACTTTCTTATTAGGTGTATCTAAGATCTGTTTAAAACTTGCAGAAGTTTTTAGAATCAGTTCAAGATCTTCTCGGCACATTCCTTTAATACCAAGTAGATGCTTGATCTTTAACAGGTCTTTCGTTTTGATATTATCCATTACTTCCCCATTTAAGTATTACATAAAATTATAATTTAAACCCTCAGTAAATATTAGATCAAAAAAAAAGTGATAATAATATCACTAATTTTTTTTCTCAATTAAATAAACAGAGTCTTCTTTATCAACTTCTGATAATCTAACTCTGATCTCTTGGCTTGGAAGTGTTTTAACTACCTCTCCAATATAGTCAGCTTTGATCGGAAGCTCCCTCAAACCTCTATCAATTAGTGCCGCAAATTGTATGATCTTGGGTCTTCCTCGATCCATTAACGCATTGATCGCAGCTAATATGCTTCGGCCTGTGAATACAACATCATCAACAAGGATTATCTTCTTATCATCAATCATAAAAGGCATATCATCTATTGCTATATTAGGCACTTTCAAATTACTTCTGAAATCATCTCTGTATAAAGTAGCATCAAGAACACCAATTTCAATATCTATATTTTCACTTTTACGGATCTCTTGAATAATTCTGTTAGCAATAAATTCTCCTCTAGTCTTTAGACCTACTATTACTAACTTATACGTTCCTTGATAATTTGCAATAATTTCAGAAGATATTCTTTTAATTACTTTTTGTAATTTGCTATCATCCATTATGGTATAAATAATATTGTCATCGGTCATTAATCATTTCCTTAAGGTTGTATTATATATTAGTCTATCCAATCAAGTAAAGAATCATCTGTCGATTCATCCACTTTGTCTGCATTTTTTTTATCTTCTTCACTTTTCTCAGGTTCTATATCACTCCACTGATCATTCTCAGTAGAAAGTATCTTTTTACTATCGGTATTTGAGAATAATTCATTTACATCATCTTCTGTGAAAGATTCTTCCTCTACTGCAGATTGTTCTGAAAGTGAATCACCGCTTTTAGTATCATCATCTTCTTTTATCCTCATGATATCTTCATCCGTTAAGTATTCACTTCTGTCGATAATAAATTCTGATTTACCTATCTCATCAAGATCTTCATCAAAAGATTGACTCTCTTGAACTGAAGAATCCTCCATAGATATATTATCAAATTCATCATCATCGGTAATATTTTCGAATGATTTTTCAATATCTGCTTCTGTTTGTTCCTCAGTATTATCATCCTCTTCTTCAATCTTAGATTCAGTTGGTGTTAAGCTGTCAAATACATCCTCATTCTCACTATCTGTTGTTTCTAATTCTTCTATAGCTTCCTCTGATTCAACAACTCCTTCGTTTGTTTCTTCTTTAGCTTGAGGTTCTTTAATTTCTTCAACTACTTCATCAGAAAAGGCATCTTCTTGAATTACTTGAGGTTCTTCATCCTCTTCTTCAATCTTAGATTCAGTTGGTGTTAGACTGTCAAATACATCCTCATCCTCACTATCTGCTGTTTCTAATTCTTCTGTAGTCTTCTCTGATTCTACAACTTCTTCATTTGTTTCTTCTTGAGCTTGAGGTTTTTTAATTTCTTCAACTACTTCTTCAGAAACAGGTTCTTCTTGAATTACTTCAGGTTCTTCATCCTCTTCTTCGATCTTAGACCCAGTTGAAGATATCTCTGACAATACGGTTTTAGTATCATCGTCAAATTCTTCAATATATGAATTAACTTTTTCTTCATCAGTTAATTCTTCTTCCTTGCTTTCTTCAATATTAAGAGAATTGTCTTGTAAATCATTATCTTCACTGGCTTTTTTCTCTGCTGATTCTAGAACTTCCATTTCTCTTTCAAGAAATTCTTTATTCTCCCTCTCCTCTTCCGCTTCATTATCTTCAAAAGATTCCGTTTTTGATTCTGTGCCCAGTTCATTAGCAAGATCTTTACTTGTAACTGTCTCCATTTCGGATCTTTGCAAAATATCATCAGCATCTTCTTGAATTTTTTCAACATTAAAAACTTCGCTTGGATCTAAGGTTTCACTATCCCCTGACTTTTTAGAATCAAAAACATCGTTAACCATGTTAGCGCCATCTTCTTCGTTTGGCGAATTTTCGGTACCAAGAACATCATCAAAGTTACCGTCAGCAAAAGAATTTGTGGCTAAATACTCTCTTCTTCTTGGGAACATATTGTTGATCTGCCCAGCTTTCTGTCTTACTTGATCTCCGGAAAGCTCACCTTCTCTTGTTATCTTTATGGCACTTTTTTTACCTGTATCAGGATCTTTTGCTGTGGCATGGATTATACCATTTACGTCATATTCATAATTGAAAATAATCGGTTGTCCTGCATCTTTTGGTGGAAAATTTAAAGTAGTTGTACCAATAGTTGTACAAAATTCAGGATCTGGATCCTCTCCCTGAATTACAATCATTTTTACTTGAGATTGTTTAGGGATGGAGGTATAAAATATCTGGCTTTTCCGAACCGGTATTTTACTGTTTTTAGGAATAACAACTGCATTTCTTTTATTATCAAACTCATCAAGAGTAATAGCTCCAAAACTATGAGCAGTAACATCGGAAATATTAATAGCTCCATATTTCATACGAACCATTGCATTTACTTCTTGATCACTTTCATCTTTTGCGGACAGAATACCTGCCTGTATTGCCGCTCCAAGTGCCACAGCCTCGTCAGGATTGATTTGTGACGATGGTTTTTGACCGGTAACTCTAGTTATCATATCGTGCACTGCAGGCATTCTTGTTGATCCACCTACTAACAATACTTGATCAATATTTTCCCACTCAAGATCAGCATCTGTCATTACTGCATTTATCAATAATTCGGTTCTAGTAACAAAATCGGCTACTAAATCAGCAAACAACTTTCTTGTAATGGTTAATTTTGTAGACTTACCTGCAGCTGAGAGATATACAGTTGTACTAATTTTACTGGAAAGGACTTTCTTTGCATTTTCAGATTTTAATCTTAGATCCTGCTTAAAAACTGGATCTTCAAATAAATCTATTTCATGTTGCTGTTTAAATTTTTCATTAATATAAACCATTAATTTTTCATCAAAATTATCACCACCTAGTTGCCTGTCTCCGTCACTGGCGATCACATCAAAGTTACCTTCGTTTAATTGCATAATAGTTACATCAAAAGTTCCACCACCAAGATCGTAAACCATGATCTTTTGCTCAATTTTTTTATCCAAACCATATGTTAATGCAGCAGCCGTAGGCTCATTTATAATTTGTAGAACATTTACTCCGGATACTTTACCTGCATCAATAGTTGCCTTTCTTTGTTTATCGTTAAAATAAGCTGGTACTGTTATCACAACATCTGTAATAGTCTCATTTAGATACTGTTCCGCATCATCAATCAGTTTTCTTAATATCATTGCTGAAATATCTTCTGGAGTATATTCTGTTCCATTATTTGTAAAGTGAAAGTCTGACGATCCTATATGTGCTTTAATTGAAGAAACTGTTTTATCCGGCTCTGCAACGGAAGATTGCTTTGCTATACTACCGACAATAGTTTGATCATCATCAAATAGAACTACTGAAGGTGTTATTCTTTCACCTTCTTTATTAGGAATAATTTCAGCTTTGCCAAATTCATTAACTAATGCTATTGCGGAATTTGTTGTCCCAAGATCAATTCCAATCAGTTTCATTTACATCCTCCAAAAAATATGCTAAAAACATTGATTTATTATTTTATTGAATTAAGAAATCATATCTGAATCATTTACCACGATCTATTTATTTTGAATCAGTTTTCTTCTTGCCTGAGAAATTATAGCCAACATTTCTTCTGCCTCATATCTCATCTTAATATTTGGAGAATTTATCCTTGTTCTCCATTTTCTAAACTCTAAATTTATTCGTTCCGTAATCTCCTCAATGCTTGAATCCGAGTCTATTCTTAAAGCCTTATAATAAAATCTTTCATCTCTCTCTTCATTTGATTTGATATTAAGAATATTCGCGCTTTCGGATGAAAGTGTCTTATTTACAGCTGTATCTTTTTTCTTCTTCTTTTCTTCTGCTTCATTTTGTATATGAGCAATTCTCTTTATCACAATTTTTAAATTGTGCTGAGCATCTGTGTTTTCAGGATCGAAGGATAATGCTTTTTCAAAAAATTTCTTACTATTTTCATATTCTTCTCTTTTATAGTAAGCAACAGCCTTTTTGTATTCCATTAGGCTCTTTTTCTTCTTCATTTCATCCAAATGAGAAGGTTTATTTTTTTTTGAAGATAATTTATCTGATAATTTTGAAAATAGTGATGTCATAATTCTACCTAATTTGAAACATATTTGTAAATTTGTACTATCTCAGGTCTTATTATTGATTCCCCTTTTTTAAAACCCTCTTTTAAAACTATCTTTATTGTATTGTCCTTATCATTTTCGGTTGTCTCAATCTTTTCAATTGCATTACTTTTCTCTGCGTTAAATCTTTCACCTACCAAACTTTTTTCTATCGGTGTTATGTCGTTCCTATATAAAATCTCAAGTAATTCATCCTTGAAAGTAAGCATGCTATCCGACTGACCAACATTTTCTGATATTTTACAATGTTCAATATCAGAAGTGATTCTGTCGTAAAACAATAGTAAATCTTGAACAAAAGGTTTCATTGCTGAATCTATAAAATTTCTTTTGTAAGAATCTAATTGAGAATATAACTCCTCAAATGCTTTTTCTTTTACTTCATCTGTAGTAATCTTTTCTTTAAACATGTCTGAGACTCTATTTATTCCTTCCTCAGTTTCAAATTTGAATAAAAGTATATTATTTTGCATTTTTTGAAGAGATTGTAATACCTCATTTTTATTACTGAATAACATTTCGTTTATATTCAACACTTTGTCTTCGATCTTCTTTATCCGAACATCCAAATTTTCTTTGATCTCATCCATTTGAGAATTTAATCTATCACTTTGCTCAACAACATCTTCTTTGATCTCTTCATCGTCACTATCAATTAAATTATCATCAGAATAAAGACCTGAATCATTTAATTCTTCTATGATATCGTCAAAATAATAATCTGAGTTAAATATCTCTGATTTCATATCTCTAAGTTCGTTTTTGCTGAATTCTTTATCGTTTTGCATCATTATAGATCCTTAAAAACTTAATTATTTATGGTGAATTCGAAATCACTCTAAATTCTATTCTTCTGTTTTTAGCTCTTCCTTCTTTGCTCTTATTAGATGCAACAGGGATCTCCTCGCCAAATCCAACAGCTTTGATATTAGATCTGGAAACATGAAGTTGCTCAATTAAATAAGTGTAAACAGCCTCAGCTCTTTTTTGTGATAATTTTAAATTATAAGCAGCACTTCCTTGGCTATCAGTATGACCTTCAATTTGAATTACGATATTAGGATTATCTATAAATATTCTCTTAACCTTATTCAAAGTAGGGAAAGAATTTGTAGTTAATTCAGCCTTTCCTGTTTTGAAGTATATGTTATCTAATACAATTCTTTCATCCTTCTTAAGAATAATTGCATCTGGGCACCCATCTTCATCTTCAAAACCATTCAAAGACTCGGCCTGGTTAGGACATTTATCCAAAGTGTCTTTAATACCATCTTTGTCATTATCAAATTCAGGGCAACCATCCTGATCTTCAAATCCATCAAGATCCTCTGGCTCATTTGGACACTTATCTGTTGCATCAAGGATACCGTCATCATCATTATCCAACTCTGGACAACCATCCATATCTTCGTAACCATCCATATCTTCAGGTTCGTTTGGACACTTATCATCAATATCCTTTATGCCATCTTTGTCATTATCATCTTCTGGACATCCATCTTCATCCTCAAATCCGTCAAGATCTTCAGCTATGTTCGGACACTTATCAGCAATATCTTTCACTCCATCCTTATCATTATCATCTTCCGGACATCCATCAATATCTTCAAATCCATCAAAATCTTCTGGTATCTTAGGACATTTATCTAATTTATCAGTGATCCCGTCTTTATCTGCATCTAAAGAAACAACCAGTCTAGTTGTAGAAAAACCAACAAATGCTTGCCACTTCGGAGACTCTTCATTAAGACCACCAAAACCACCGTATGTTAAATAGTAAAACTCTCCAAGCTCATGTCTCAATCCACCACCTAATCTCTGTGGGAAAAGATTTCTGTGAGTAAGATTTAGTTCATATTCAGCATCATATTCAAAAAACAATTTTGTATATTTTGAAGTTCTAGAATCAAAACCAACTCCTAAAGTAAAAATATCGGGAAGGTCTGTAGAATATCTAAGAACATATCCTGTATTCAGCATAAAATTAAATTTATCATTTCCAATAGCTGTTAAAAGCTTAGCACCACCACTTATCTTGTTGTTGTATAGCAACTCGTCACTAAAATTTCTATGATCGTAATAATACCCACCGTTGTTAACTATATCTGAGAATTGTTTATCTAATTTATCATAAACTGGTAGATTAACAAAGAAATAAGCTCCAAATTTGAGCAATCCTTTATTCTTGAATGTGTATTTAAAACCAAGTTCGTAATTATTTATTTCTGCTAGAGTAAATTTTAAACTATCTGTCCCAATTGCTCTTGTATCGTAAGCAAAAGATAATTTAGTACTGAGATCCAACCTTTCAGTTAAACCGTAGGATAAAGCAAAATGTGAAGTTGTTTGAAAATAATCTGATAATGAAATTGATGTCACAATATTATCAGAGATAGTTGAACTTGTACCTAAAATCGAATTTAAGCTGATAGAAAGAAAACCATAACCGTTGGTTGAAGCATCCAAAAGTTTTATATATCCTTTTTGTCCATTTATTGAAACCTTTGAAAATGATAGTGATGAAATAATCACCATCAAAATAATTATTATCTTTTTTGTTTTATATAATTTCATTTTGCATCCATTATCTTTATGTTTTCTGTACCGTTTGTTTTCAAATAATATAGCACAATTATATATACTATTTTCAATAGATTAAAATTAACCTCAGCTTAAGCTAAAGTCAAGATTAAAATTCTCTTATATTTGAATAGTTCTTCTGTTTATGGATTATTGAAAAATAAAGTAACTTAGAATTAAAGAAAACTATCTACTGACCTATAATTGGGGTCTTATTTTAGTGGTAATCTTTCTATTAGAGTTATTAATAATTGATTGCGGATATTTTAAGAAATTTAATATTTTAATTGCATTTGTTGTTTCTGCAATACCTTCCTTTATCTGATAATCAAAATTTAGATCATTTTTATTGATACTATCATTGAAGTGATAACAGCTGTAAAATTCACCTAATTCAGAAGTTATCTCAAGATCATGAGTCGCAACTACAACAAGTGAGTTTTTGCGGATAATATATTTTAAAATTTCCTCCGAAGCACTTACTCTTTCTATCGAATTTGTACCTGATAATAACTCATCAATTAAACATAATGTGTTTATATCTGATTCTGATGATTTAACAATTTTCAATAACCGCTCTGCCTCAGCATAATAAAAACTTTTCCCTTTTGATAAATTATCTGATTTACTTATAGAACTTATCACCTTAAATAAATTCCCTTTGTAACTAGTTCCTAAACATGTGATAATTGTCTGAGATAAAATTGTATTGATTCCTAGAGTTCTTAAAAATGTTGTTTTGCCTGACATATTTGCACCAGTTATCAATATTCCTTTACCCATGATTTTAATGGAGTTCGGAACAGGATTAGCTACCAACGGATGTACGATATTTGTCGCTTTGATATAAACTGCATTTTCATCAAAAACAGGTGTTGTATAATTTGCTAAAGATTTTCTGTAAGAAGCTATTGATTGCAAAGCATCCATCTTCCCAATAAGATTGTAGATTTCTTTTAAATAATTTGTATTTTCATGCATTTCATAAACTGTTGTATAAAACTTTTTTGATTCTAACAGGAAAAAAATATTTATAAATTTAAGAGCTAGATTTAATATTCCTTCACCGTGATAAATTATATACAAATTTCTTTTTATTATTTTTTTATACTTCGGTGCAATAATCTTTATTCTATCTTGAAATTTTTCGATACCCGTTTCTTTAATCGAGCTGATTGACACAGCAGTTCCTAATAATGATTTTAAATAAAGAATAGATGTAGGTTTGAAAGGATATCTTTTACTAGCGTAGAGATAGATTAATAAATTAACTAGAAAAATTGGAAAAACAATAAATAGTGTTGCTTGTTCTCCAAAATAAAAAGGTGACAATACGGATAAAAAGGCAATTATCGAAAACATATTTAAAACGTTCTTCAATGATTTGGTATAGCTATAATTTCCCCATAAGATTTTAGTTATATCATAGCTGTTGTCTTTATCTAGGTGTGATAGATAAAATTGTACTTTTTCTCTTAATGGTACATCGTTTTCAAATAATTCAATAAATTTTTTACGTAATTCAATACTTTTAATATCAAATAAAGGATTTCGTAATATTTTATATAAATATATTTCTCCAGGAGTTGTAAAAGTTATATCAATTTTTGCAAATATATCATCAAAGTTTAAATCGTACCAAGTTTGATCATCAACTACATATTTGTAATCAACATTTGATTCTGCTAATAAATAACGTTCTTTTATTTTTTTAAAGTGCCTTTTTCTTATTAACTCTTTACCCCATAAATTTTTTATCCTCCCCAAAGTTATTAGAGTACTATTTTTTGAATAAAAATAGACAAAAGGGATAAGTGTTAAAATAACTATTGCTAGATAAATAAGTCCCAAATTAAATAGTAAAACCAAAGAAACAATAATGCTTAAAAAGAAAATAGCTCTAAATAATTTCATATAATTTGTGTATTTAATTATTTCATTTTTTAATATTTCCTGATCGTGAATGTTTTGCA
>JAQICF010000211.1 GCA_027858795.1 Candidatus Delongbacteria bacterium
ATGCTGGCTTCAAAGCTGATAGCAACGGCTTTTCTTTTTATTATAGCTATGTATCCTGCTTTCTGGATACTAATTCCTCTTTATGTGATCAGAGGAGCATTGATGAATTCAGCTCAACCTCTCAGCCGTTCTATACTTATGGATGCTGTGCCTAAAAAACACAGAGGCAAGTGGAGTTCAGTAAGTGTAATATCCTGGGGATTATTTTGGAACGCATCAGCAATGATCGGTGGATTCCTGATTGGAGAGGATAATTTCCAATTATGTTTCCTTGTAACGGCATGTGTTTATGCTGTTGGTTCTATTCCTCTCTTTTTTCTAATTCCGTTGGTGAATAAGGAGATTTAGGTTTGCATTACTCTCGCTTGTTTGATCTTATCATAATCTTTATTTCTTAAAATTGACTTCCAAGAAAAATAAATTATACTAAGATTTATAAAAACTATTAGTATGGCACAAATACCTAAAGGATAAACTTTAATAGGCTCAAATAATATATTATTACCTAAAATTATCAACAAAGCTGAAGGTATCGTTTTTAAAAATCTGGTTAGGTATCGCCTAATTGTAACTTTAAGGCATATTGTCTCAAAATCAATTCTTGATAAACCTGTGCATACAAATAGAAACTCAAATTTATTCTTTTGTTTGAAAAACCTAGGTGTGTTTACTAGAGCTAAAAATCCAAAGTAAACAACAAATGCTATTGTAAGTGTTTTTAAAGACCATTCTTGAATAAAATAGATATAAGTAATAGAGTATAAAACCCCTCCAAACAACCAAGGATAAGTAAAAACAGGGCCAAAGAGAGTTATATTAAATAATTTGAAGTACCGTTCGCTCAACTTTACTTTTTTAAGTTTGCTTAAAACAGCTTTGTTTTTATTTACATAGAAGTTATCTATAATATTCTGTAGAGATTCTGCCTTTTTACCTAAACCTACAGTTCTGAAATCTTTTTTGAAGTTTAGGTTAATATAATTATTTAGAAAATTAATTAATTGATAGAAAAAAATAATTAAGAAACCTCCGATTATAGCAGTATACAGAACTGGTCGTTTAATAGGGTCTTTTATTGAAACTAAAGGAGCACTAATGCTAAAAATTAGAAAAAAGATTTTAAAAAACCAATATTTATTAGATTGGTACACCGATAAGATGTCAAAAAAGTATAATGACATATAAACTGATAAAAACCACAAATTTAGCATTGTAAATAATACTAAACTTTGAGAATCTGAAACACCTAGAATAAATACTGCCCAAATATATATTATGAGAAGAATTAAAAAACTAAAAGCCAAAGTTTTTTTCCTTATTTTAGGTATCATTAGAAAAATATCCAAATTTATTCTTCCTCTCATAAAACCAAAAACCAATCCGTATGAACCAATTACTAGTAGAGTAAATCCCATTCTGAAAATTATTTGTGCTATCGTTATATCCTTATTAGAAAACAGAGCTGCACCAGGTTGTAAAAACTGAAACTTGTATACCATTACTAATACCATCATTAGAATAAAACTAATGCTAATTTTGGGTATCAATTTGAATATGTATTTAAACATTTGTAAATAAGCTTTCATACTAATCTCCGACTTTATTTAGCAGATACTATACTTTGATTAAAATTCTGCTTCCACTTTAAATATATTATGGCGAATCCAACAAGAAAGCACATTATTGGTAAAACAATATGAAGTAGAGGGTTGAATTCACTTTGTACTTTAAAAAATATTCTCCAGCTGTAAAAACCAACAAAGAATAATACAAAGAACATTAACCTTGAATAGTACCAAAAAACAGTGTGTAAAATATCTTTAACAAAATCTTTACGCTTACGAACTGTCTTTAAAAATATATTCTCTAAAATGTCATTTTTCTTAAAAGCTTTTGAGACTTGAATTGCTATCATCAGTATAATTAAACCAATTAAGATAGCACCTGTTATAAATCCAGTTAAATTGTAAAGAAATGGAATAATGAACGAAGATACAAACCATACTACAATAAAGAGTATTATATTTCCTGTGTACTTGTAAAGGCTGAACTGATACAGTTTGATATAATCGAATCGACTTGGATTAGTTGAAATTTTCTTCAACAATTTTTTAATACTTTTTTCTTTACCTTCTGAGCCAAAAACAGATCCAAAGTCACCTTCTAAATAATACCTGATACCTTTTTTTTCTGTAGACTCGATCTCTTTATAATTGGTAAAATGATTTATAAAATTTCTAAAATGGATAAATACAATAAGAAGCAAATAACCTATTATTATTGGCGTTCTGAATTCTTTGAAAACAGAAGTTAAGTATGGCGCCCATAAGATCCCAAACTGAAAAGCAATTTTTAGAAGAAGGTATTTTTTACTATTATAAATATATTTAAAACCCCAAAGTATAACGAGTAGTAATGATAGGTACCATATGAAAACGAATGAATATAAAACTATGAATTTCCACTCCATTATTCCTAAAACTAATATAGACCAGATAAAAAATAATGATATCAGCGAACCCTTATAGAGTATAATTTTATTCCTGATATCAGGCACAGTTAAAAACATGTTGGATTTTAATATACCCTTGAGTTGCCAAATAATACTTAATGGAACTACAATTTGAATCATTGTGAATAAGAGTATTAATGGTATATCAATAGCTGGTTCGGTGATTTCTAAGAGTTTATTTCCCATTCCTACATACAAGAACTTGTATAATGTTATTAGAACAATTAGAATTACGGGAATTATGAATTTGATTCCGTACTTCTGCAAATCGTATTTAAGAAGCTGTAAATATGCTTTCATTATTACCTCAATGTTATTTGTTCAATTCTAAGAATATGTCTTCAAGGTTCATTTGCTCAACAGTGATCTTTGCAGGTAGTTGATACTCAAGTCTTTTTATTTCTTCTTCGCTTATTCCATTAACAGTAATAATGCCAACTTTACCTGAAATATTTTTACTAATAATGTTGTCACAAGATATTTGATCTTTTTTTAATTCTATATCAGATTGAACATGTAACTTTACAACCGTTTCTTTTAGAGTAGAAAGATCACCCATATATTTTATTTCATTATCTTTTAATAGTGCAACATCAGCAGCTATCCTTTCCAGGTCAGATGTAATATGAGTTGAAAACAACATTGTACTACCTGAGTCGAGATTTATATCAATAAGCTCTTTTATAAAAGATCTACGAGCAACTGGATCAAGGCTTGCGACCGGTTCATCAAAAATATACAGTTCTGGTTCATGTCCCATAGCTAAAATAATAGCAACTTTCTGCTTTTCACCTTCAGATAGATTCTTAAATTTGGCATTAGGATCGATATGCCAATCTTTCAATAGTTTAGACACTTTTTCATTATTCCATTTATCATAGAATACACTGACATATTCTATAATTGCCGCAGCAGTCATCCATCCGTCAAACATATTGATAGTTTGAGGAACATAACCGATCTTTTGTTTTATTTCGGCAGGCAGATCCCATGAATCTGCATCAAATAAGCTGGCTTTTCCGGTATCCAATTTTAATAACCCTAATAATCCTTTTATCATGGTAGTTTTACCAGAACCGTTCTTACCAACTAAACCCATGATAGTCCCTTTCTTTATCGATAGATCAATATTCTTAAGAACAGTTTTATCATCATAACTTTTACTTACGTTATCTAATTTTAGTACTATTTTATTATTTTCCATTTTTATGCTCCATAAGTTTTGATAATAATTCAACGATCTTATCTTTTGGCAAATTAAGTTGTTTAGCCTGTTCTGCGATATTTTCAATACTAGGCTTTATTAACTCTAATCTTTCTTTAATTGTTTTGGTGTTTTCAGTGCTTGAAGCTACGACCATTCCTTTTCCTCGCCTTCGTTCAAGAATATTAGAAGCTTCAAGTGTACTATATGCTTTAGATACTGTCATAGGGTTGACTTCAAAATGGGTTGCGACCTTCCTTACAGAAGGTATTTCATCTCCCGGAGATAAATGACCACTGGCGACGAGTCTTTCAGCTTGATCAACGATCTGTTTATATATTGGAACACCAGAACTCGGATGTATCTGAAAGTATATTTCGTTTTTATTTTCACTCATAATATCGTCCTTAATTACTGTGTTGGTGTATTGGTAAGGTAATACACTATTGAAGATCTGTCAAGTGATATTTGATTAGGAGGGAGGATATCCCAAAGGGATATGTTTTTTCTCCACAGGTTGAAACCTGTGGTTATGGGGGTTAAATTACGTTGTGATAGTCCGCGATTTTCGCTAAGAATATACTTCCGTATTTCTTTAATTTAACTTCTCCGACACCGTTGATTGACAAAAATTCTACCGAATTCTTCGGAAGTTTTGATGCCATATCCTTTAAAGTAACATCAGAAAAGACTATATATGGTGGCATGTTTTCTTCATCAGCCACTTTCTTTCTTAATATTCTTAAAATTTCAAATAAATCCTGGTCAAAATCACCCTGCAGAATTTCACGAGATTTTCGACCCTTAGATTTTAGATCCTTTCCTTTGCTGTAAGATATCGCTTCAATTTCTTCAGAAGGAATACATACATCACACATCTCACAATTACCGATATCGTATTCTTCACCAAAATAATTTAATAAATATTTTCTTCTACATTCATTGTTCGAGCTAAAATTAATAACATCCCTTAATTTTCTATATGCGGTCTTTTGGAATTTTTCATCCTCGATTTGTTTGATAAAATAGTCATGTTTTATTTTATCACCATAACTGAAAAACAAGATACAATCACTTGGTAAACCATCTCTTCCGGCTCTACCTGTTTCCTGATAATAACCTTCAATGCTTTTAGGTAGATCATAATGGATCACAAAACGAACATTTGGTTTATCAATACCCATACCAAAAGCGATAGTAGCTACAATTACCTCTACATCATCTTTGATGAACTTTCTCTGATTATGAATTCGAACTTCAGAGGATAATCCTGCATGATAAGGTAATGCTCGAATACCTTCATTTTGTAACCTTTCTGATATCTTATCTACTGATTTTCTGCTCTGACAATAAATAATCCCTGAATCTTCGGTATGATTTCTCAAATAATACAGTATGTGTTCATATGTTTTCTTCTTAGGCATAACACGATAAAGCAGATTTTTTCTATTTACGCTTGCTTTGTAAATTTTTGAATTTTCCATATTTAATTGTCGTATAATATCATTTTGAACCTGAGGGATTGCTGTTGAAGTAAGTGCGATCAAGGGAGTATTTGGAAAATGTTCTTTTAGTTGGTTTAATTTGCTATATTCCAGACGAAAATCGTGCCCCCATTCAGAAATACAATGTGCTTCATCTATAGCTATTAAACTTATTTTTAACTGATGCAAGAAATTAAGGAATTTTGGCGTCATAATTCTTTCTGGGGCTACATATAAAAGCTTAATTTCTTTATTTATTAACTGTCTTCTTATTTTATCTATTTCATCATAATCCATGCCACTATTGATTGAAACTGCAGAGATTCCGATAGACTGCAAATAGTCAACTTGGTCTTTCATAAGGGAGATGAGCGGAGAAATGACAATGGTTAGACCATCATTCATTACAGCAGGTAACTGATAACAAAGTGACTTGCCACCACCAGTTGGCATTAAGACTAGCGCATCATTATTATTGAGAATATCCCCAATTATTTCTTTTTGTAAGGGGTGGAAATCTGTGAAGCCGAAGTATTTTTGTAATGATTTATGCATAAAGTATCCTATTATCCCGTTTTTTTATTCTAATATACAACAAGCAAAGTGTCATATAGTGACCTTCAACTTAATTATATTCATTTTCTTTGTAATTAATTCAAAAAGATCATTACCTAACTAATTCAAAAACATCAGTACCATTGCACTGGTAAAAGCTATCTGCAAGACAAATACCAAACTTGCAATTAATAAAGCGGATTTTCCATCTTTCAATATACTGTTAAAAGTGATCTTCATTCCTACCCCGGCCATTGCGACAATAAGCGAATAATGACTAATCCTGCTTAGAATATAAATGTAATTCTGAGGAAGTAGTTGGAAGGTTGGAATTAAAGAGAACAGAATAAATCCAATAATAAATAAAGGTACACCTTGTTTTTTGATAGCTTTTCCATCAGAACTGTTTTTATTCTTTCGAGCAAAAGCATAAATAAGAACAAGAACAACAGGAGTAAGCATTAAAACCCGGACCATTTTCACAATCGTTGCTGTTTGACCCACTGACTCATTGACTGAGAAACCTGATGCAATTACTTGACCAACAGCTTGCAAAGTATTCCCTATCAGAACACCGGAGCCAACATCGTCCAGCTTCAAAATAAACGTGGCTATCAAGGGTAACACGAACATTCCGATCGTACCCAGAAAATTAACAATCCCTACAGAAAGTCCAACCTTTTCTTCGGATACTCCAACTATATCTTTAGTTGCGGCAATAGCAGAGCTACCACAGATTGCATTTCCAATTCCAAGTAGAAGAGCAAACCTTTTTTCAAATTTGAATATTTTAGCCATTATAAGTGATGATGAGATTGTAAAAATCACACCAATTATAACTATCAAGATAGAGTTGATTCCAAGCTCTTTCAAGATCAGGAAGTTTAAATTTACTCCCATAAAAACAACTGCAAAAGATAGAAGGTGATTCGAACTGAAATTTATACCACTCTCATACTTTTTCCCGGGTTTTATCAGATTTCTTACTAAAAGTCCAAGGACAATAGATAAACTAATCGTACCAATGGAAAGATTTGGGCTTAAGATAATAGCAAATACGCCTATCAGGATACAGAGAAGGAAACCCTGTGAGCGTTGTTTAAGTGTTTTAATCATAACTTTGTTATTTTAGTTTTATTTAATCGTAAAGTCAATACTTTTATCATAGCAAAACACAATATTTTTTGATATTATTAAATTCAAACAAATAAGGATGAATTATGAAAAATTATATTATTTCACTTTTGATTATCATTTCAATGACCTTTGCAGGAAATTATAAACTTCCTCCCAAAGCTATATTGGATGTTTTTGAAGCACCTCA
>JAQICF010000223.1 GCA_027858795.1 Candidatus Delongbacteria bacterium
ATGCTGGCTTCAAAGCTGATAGCAACGGCTTTTCTTTTTATTATAGCTATGTATCCTGCTTTCTGGATACTAATTCCTCTTTATGTGATCAGAGGAGCATTGATGAATTCAGCTCAACCCCTCAGTCGGTCTATTCTTATGGATGCTGTGCCTAAAAAACACAGAGGCAAGTGGAGTTCAGTAAGTGTAATATCCTGGGGATTATTTTGGAACGCATCAGCAATGATCGGTGGATTCCTGATCGGAGAGGATAATTTTAGGTTGTGCTTCCTTGTAACTGCTTGTGTATATGCTGTTGGTTCTATTCCTCTCTTTTTTCTAATTCCGTTGGTGAATAAGGAGAGTTAGTATGTTAGTTTAATTCTGATCTTCTAAAATTGATAAAAAAGGATACATTACATTATAATGCTTCTGTATGAACATAGGTGATTTCTTCTTATAAAGCCTTTCAGCAAGTTTGTCTGAAATATCTATCAAAATTCTTTCACTTTCGCATAAAAAAGGTGTGATAGTATTGATATTTCCAGTAGATTGCCAGTTTAAACAACTACAATTATTATTGCATCTGAATTTATTGATGCACTCTTCGCATTCACTGAACCTTACTTTTGATCTGAGATGTAGATCCATGCGTTTTACTTCATCAAGCCCATCAAAGACATTGCCAATACAATATTCTTCTTTATTTACTACAGTATCCTGCACAAATTGAATGCACGGATAAATATCACCGTTAGGTGCAATTGAAAGCTGTCTTTCTCCGAAGGAGCATCTGTGACAAAGAGCATCTTCTCCTTTAATATGTGTAGCTATTTTCATCTCAAAAGGACTGAAATAAAATTTCTTTTCATCAAGTGTCATTTCTTCATAAAGTTTCGAGAGTTTTTTGTATTCTTTTTTGAGCTTTATAAGATCAAGATCTGTCCATTCTGCACCATAATTCATTGAGACCAGAACATATTTAAAACCTTTGTTAAAAAAGTATTTCACGGAATCATAGTAATAATCAAGAGTGTCAGGATTGACAGTCATATAAATACGGGAATACGGTCTTGTTTTTAACAAGTTAGAAAATTTGCTTTCAATAATATCAAATGTCGGTTTATCATCTTTTAGAATACGATGCTTATCGTGTACTTCTTTAATACCATCTACACTTATACCTACACCGATGTTTCTCTCAACTGCAAGGTCGATAAAATCATTATCTAGAAGAGTTCCATTCGTAGTGATCTTGTAATGAAAGAATGTACCGTCCATCTTTCTGAGTTCATCTGAATATTCGAATGCGTAATCGATCAATTCACGTTTCAGAAGTGGTTCGCCACCAAAAAATATAATACCTGAATTTATCGGATTGATCGTCCTGGAAAGGTCTAAGGCTTTTTTGACAATTTCTTTAGTCATAGATATTTTTTTATCTTTTGGGTTGTAACAATAATCGCATTTCATGTTACAATCTGTAGTCAAATGAAGAGTAATATGCATTTAGTTCTTAGCCGCGAATTTATACCATTCCAAAAAATCGTGAACTTGCTTTTTTAATAAATTTATGGAATATTTTTTATCTCTACTACCAACGGTTGGATCGTAGAATACACCAAAATTAATTTTTCCATAATCTTCCATAACATCTCTTGCTTTCTGCGCAGCTGATTTCGCATTAAATGACCATATAGAACTTCCATTACTTTTCTGTCCACCTTCACCAATATCTTTAAAAATATAACTGCCATTTTTACCAAAAAATTCTATACCTAAATTCAATTCAGTGTTGTATCTATCAAGAGTGATATTTGTTTTAAGACTATCGATTATTCTGTCACCTTTATTATTTATCTCTTTCCATCTATTTTTAATTGTAGTTCTTAGCTTGTGTTGAGCAGCAGTGACAACATTTTTCCTTGAAAATATAATACCTGCTTTTCTAAATTCTTCTTCGATTACATGTAGTGCTTCATCTTCGGATAAAAAAACTGCTGGTGCAACTGACATGCAACCACCACTACCGTAACCTGTTCCGTGGACAAAAACAGGAGCAACTGAAGCCTTGTCTTGATTATTTTCATAATTAACAACAGAATGAGAATTGACATTAGTTATATATTGTGAATTAATTTTATTTTTATCAACATTATATTTTTCTTTGTTTAATTTAAGGGAGGAACAACTCATTAAAAATGCTGACAAGGTAAAATATACAATTTCTTTTCTTTTCCAGATCTTTGGAATATTATTTTTAAGTAATTTTTGATCTAAAATGACTTCTTCCCATTTAGGGTACTTAATCACTCTAGTTTGTTGGATCTGATTTATTTTCATCAATACCTACAAGAATACTTATGACATCTATTGATTATCCTTATGAAATACAATATATTGATAAACACAAGGAAAGTAAAGAGGCAGGTTAATGAAAACTAATTTATTTATGATAATAATATTCGTTTTAAATTTAGCATCCTTTGCACAAAAAGGTGGTGTATCCTCAGATAAGAAAATTAAAGATTCTCTTCCTGCAATAGAAGTAAAATACTATTACCAACCGACTCCTAGATTTAGATACAAAAAAGGTGATTTTTTAACATCTGATTCAAGTAAAACCATATTTAACTTGGATACGTTAAGCGGTGAAAATATAAATGATACCAATCAAGAAGGGATTTCTCCCTTATTGGCTTTATTTTATGATTCAAGCGATTATTTTAACAGTGTCGATATAAAAGAAATTTATGATATAGTAAAAAAATATTTAGAGCTTGGTGCAGACATCAACATAAGAAGTGTGCTTGGTATTACACCGTTAATGAAGGCATGTGAATATGGAATGTGTGATATCGTAAAATTACTTATAGAAAATAATTCTGATACTAATATTAAGAATTACCAAAGCAAAACAGCACTTCATTTTGCAGTGAAATCAGGCAATATTGAAATAGTAAAAGCACTTCTTCAAAATAAAGCTGATCCGAAGGTCATTGATTTTACTGGACGTAAACCAATTTTCTATGCTGAGGATAATGGAATAATTGAATTATTAGAAAAAATGTCTGATTTGAATCTTGAGGAGAAATATATTCTGTCAGTAATGAAAAGCGATATAAAAAAAGTGGAAGAATGTATTAAAGAGAGAGTAAATATCAATTGTTCGTTTCTCGACAAGAAAAATGCTTTAATGTATGCTTGTGAGAAAGGGAATATTGAAGTAGTAAAAGCTTTGATCAATTCTGGAATTGAAATCAATACTACTGACATATATAATGAGAGTGCTTTATTTTATGCTGTTAGATCAAAGAATGTAGAAGTAGTGAGACTATTATTAAAAAATAATGTTATAATTGACAATGAGAATGAATCTTCAGAAACAGCACTTATTTTAGCAACAAAATTGGATAATGCCGATCTTGTTAAAATATTAGTGACACATAAAGCAGATGTCTCGGTAGAGGACATTTATGGTAATACGGCCATAGACTGGGCATTTAAAAACAAATATCAGGATATAATTATCATGATCACAGAATTGTCAAATGACTTTGAATTCAATAACCAGTTGTTATTCCGGTCTATAGATGAAGATCTTTTTGATTTGATTGATATTATTATACAAAAAGGACATAATTTAAATCTAACAAATGACAAAGGACAAACACCTTTATATAGATCAATACTTCTAAAAAAATATAAACTAGCATTAAAATTCATCAAACAGAATGTAAATATAAATATACCATCAGATTTTAAATTATCACCCCTAATGCTTACTATTAAATACAGTTCTAATAAACCCCTAAAGTTGAAAGGATATGAGCCTTTTGCTAAACAATTTCGTAATTATTATTCGTACAAGCGTATAAATGATAAAAAAATTGATCAGGAAATATCCCTAATTGATACACTTATAAAATACGGCGCAAATATTAATCCAAAAGACCTGAATTCAAATCCTTTAATCACTTCTATTATGACAGGTAATTTCGAATTAACAAAAAGGCTCATAGATCTGGGTGCTGAGATAAATAGTCCTGATGAAAACAAATCATCTCCGTTGCAGTATTTGTTAACTTATATGAGAAATGATTCAACATTACTAGACTATGTAAAATATTTCTACTCGAAAGGTGCAGATTTGGAATGGAAGAATACTAATAATACTTCAGTACTTTTATACGCGATTAGTTCCAATAATGTAGAGGTTGCAAAATATGTCTACGAGAATTTAGCTAATCCTGATATTAATTTTATTGATACAAGGGGTGTTACTGCTTTATTCTATGGCGTCAAGTATAATAACATTGAAATGGCTAAATATTTGCTTGAATTAGGAGCTGATATAAATATTTCCAAGAAATTGTCTAATGAACAAAACAAGTATAAATTATTGCACCAGGGGATATATAGTGGAGATGACATAAATGTTTATTTAATTGAAAATGGTATTGATATTAATCAAACATTTTATAATCAAATGACCCCATTGATGCTTGCATGTCAAAGAAAGAGATTAAAAACTACAGAAAAATTAATTAAACATGGTTTAGATATATATGCTAAAGATAAAAGTGGTAAAACTGCATTTGATTATGGTAAATATAACAACGAAATCATGAAAATATTGAAGCAGTACAAAAAGTAGTTTATTGGATGTAAATTTTTTCCTAATATACTAGTAATCTTTTCTTGTCCAAATCACTATAATCTTTATTTTTTAGAGTAACGACCCAACAACCATAAATTATTGATGCTCGGGCAATAAAACTGATTAAAAAGAGTAGAATTATTGGAGTTATCGTTAGGTTTTCGTAGAAGTGTTTATATGTAAAATATAGAATTGCCACCGAACAAATATCAAATATGGAATCTTTTATAAAAAACAATATGTAAGATAGAAGAATTGTTAGTTCAAACTTTTTCCTTCTCAACCCAGAAGTTATATATAGATGTTCAATTAATTCTTTTTGCCTGAACGTGTTAATGCTACCAAAGGCTGAATAAATATAAAAATAGAAGACTAAAAACATTCCATATTTTATACCCAATATAGAAATAACAACATAATAAATTAACAAACCGATTAAAACACTTAAGATCATAACCCGATTTGAATTGTTGCGAAACAAGCTATATTGGTATAATTTTGCTTGTGTATATTTTGATTTTGTTTGCTTAAAGCAAGTAACTAACTTTTTAATACTTCGGTTTTTTGTTGAATATTCCAAGTGTCCAAAGAAATCACCACCCAGAATTCTATTCCAGCCTTTTTTAAAATTACGCTCGTAATCTTCTTTGTAATTTTTGTAGTTTTGATAAAAATTAACGATTTGATAAATTATAACAGAAAAGAAAACTATTCCAGAAGCGTAAGCTATTAGTATGGAATAGCTATTATAGATAGATATCGAATAAGTTACACTCATAATCGAAGGTAAAAGATAAAAAATTAATTTCAATAACCTAAATTTATTAGATCGATACATAAATCGATAACCAATAAGAATGGTCATCATCATAGAAATGAACCAGAGATTAAAAAGAAGAAACATAATAAGCTCCATGAGACTTCCAAAACCAAATATGAACATACCCCAGATAAATACTAAAAGCATATATGAACCTGAGTAGATCATTTTCTTTTTACGGATATCCGGCACCATTCTGTGAACGGTAATATTTGGACTTTCAAACAATGACATTATAGGAAACATATAATTTGAGAGAAGAACCAAAATAAATACAGGCATAAGGATAGACCAAGATAATGAAACAGGCTCTTGTGTTAAGAAGTTTCGGCTTCCAACATAAAAGATCTTGTAAAGTGTTACGCTTAGAAATGACATTAAAAAATAGCCTATACCTATAAAGTTCACGGCTTTAATATTTGATTTTAATATATGCAAATATACTTTCATTTTATTCTCCAATCTATTTGTTCAATTCTAAGAAAATATCTTCCAGATTCATTTGTTCAACTGTGATCTTTGCGGATAATTCATTCTCCAATCGTTTGATTTTATCACTGCTAATATTGTCTACTGAAACCGTTACTTTTTTACCTGAAATACTTAAATTAAGAATGTTTTTTATCGTAATATCATCAATGTTAAGTTCTTTTTCTGATTGAATGTGAAGTTTAAGTACTCTTTCTTTTAGGGTTGCCAGATCTCCCATGTATTTAATTTCATTATCTTTTAAAAGTGCAACATCTGCAGCGATTCTTTCAAGATCTGAAGTGATATGAGTTGAGAAAAGCATAGTAGTTCCGTTCTCTATATTCAGGTCGATCAATTCTTTAATGAAAGTTCTTCTAGCAACTGGGTCAAGACTGGCTACCGGTTCATCAAAAATATAAAGTTCTGGTTCATGTCCCATTGCCATAATGATAGCAACTTTCTGTTTTTCACCTTCTGATAAATTGCTTAATTTTGATTTTGGATCAATATGCCAATCGTTTAATAATTGCTCAACTTTACTATTATTCCAATTGTCGTAAAAAGCACTGGTGTAATCAAGAATTACTTGTACTGTCATCCAAGTGTGAAATGAAGATAATGTTTGAGGAACATATCCGAGTTTTTGTTTTATTTCGGCAGGGAGATCCCAGGAATCTTGATCAAATAGACTCGCTTTACCATCATCAAGTTTTAATAATCCCAATAATCCTTTTATCATTGTAGTTTTTCCGGAACCATTCTTTCCGACTAAACCCATTATAGTACCTTTCTTTATGGACAGATCAATATTCTTCAGAACAGTTTTATCACCATAGCTTTTGCTAACATTATCTAATTTTAATACTATTTCATTATTTTCCATTGTTGTTCTCCATAAGTTTTGATAATAATTCAATAACTTTTTCTTTCGGTAGCCCGAGTTGCTTTGCCTGTTCTGCAATCTCTTCTAAATTTGGTTTTATAAATTCCATTCTTTCTTTAACAGTCTTAGTATTTTCACTGCTGGAAGCTACAACCATACCCTTTCCTCTTCTTCGTTCAAGAATATTAGAAGCTTCAAGTGTACTATATGCTTTAGATACTGTCATAGGGTTGACTTCAAAATGGGTTGCGACTTTTCTAACAGAAGGGATCTCATCTCCGGGAGATAAATGACCACTGGCGACCAGTCTTTCAACCTGATCAACTATTTGTTTATAAATAGGTATTCCAGAACTCGGATGGATCTGGAAATATATTTCGTTATTATCACTCATAACATCGTCCTCAATTGCTGTGTTGGTGTATTGGTAAGGTAATACACTGAAAGGAATCTGTCAAGTGATATTTGTGAGCGAGATAGGATATCCTGTAAGGATATGTTTTTTTAATTAAGTATTGATAGAATATAAAAAACATGCATCCATGCGTAGTAACCGTGTAAATTAGAAGTTGTATTTCTATTTTGCACGGTACTTAGGCTTGACTTTTTCTTTTTTATGTTTTATATTGAAAGTAAAAGAGATTAAACAAGGCTAAAAGATGAAATATATAAAAAGAAACTTAACTGAAAAAATAAAAAAATATTTAACAAATATTCCTATTGTTGCTTTATTGGGTTCAAGGCAATCAGGAAAATCAACACTAGTAAAGCAAATAGTAAAACAATATAAAAAGTCAATATATTTAGATTTAGAAAAGCCTTCCGATCTAGAAAAATTAAAAGATCCTGAATTATTTTTTGAAATGTATAAAGATTCATTGATTTGTTTAGATGAGATCCAACTTTTACCTGATATATTCCCGGTTCTCAGATCCGTTGTAGATCAGAATGATCGGAATGGACAGTTCCTTCTTCTTGGCTCAGCATCAAGAGATTTGGTAAATAAAAGTTCAGAATCACTAGCCGGCAGGATTTATTATCTTGAATTGTCCCCATTTACATTAACGGAAATTGCAAATTCAAAAAAGGATAAATCGTTGGAACTTCTTACTAAAGGTGGCTATCCGAGAAGTTATTTGTCAAAAGATGATAGTGATAGTTTTGTGTGGAGAGAGAATTTTATTCGTTCGTATTTGGAAAAAGATTTACCCATGCTTGGATTTAATTTACCTGTTAAAAAGCTTGAGCGGTTTTGGAAAATGATAGCACATTCACACGGACAGTTATTTAACAGCTCAAAGATAGGAGAATCTATGGGTATAAATTACCATACTGTTAGAAATTATCTTGATATTTTAGAGCAAACTTTCATCGCTAGGATTTTATATCCATTTGAAGCCAACATAAAAAAGAGATTAGTGAAATCGCCAAAAGTTTATATCAGAGATTCGGGGATTTTACATGCGTTATTAAATATTCATTCTCTAGATGAATTGCTATCAAATCCGATCTTTGGTTCGGCTTGGGAAGGATTTGCAATTGAAAATATTATCAACTCATTTCCAAATTGGGAATATTTCTTCCATCGTACTTCACATGGGTCTGAGATCGATTTAATTATGAGGAATGGTCAAAATTTGATAGCTGTTGAATTTAAAGCATCCACTTCTCCGAAATTAACAAAGGGTTTTTGGAATGCTCTTGACGATTTAGGTATAGATGATGCTTGGGTGATTGCACCTGTTAAAGATATGTATCCAATTGAAGAAAGAGTAAAAGTTTCAAATCTTTTAAATTTTATTAATTATGTTAAAGAGAAATAAAAATTTGAATTTCCTAGTTTTTTGTCAAGCATGTTAGATGCTTGCACAGTAGTCTGCGATTTTCGTTAAGAATATACTTCCGTATTTTTTCAATTTAACTTCTCCGACACCGTTGATTGACAAAAATTCTACGGAATTCTTAGGAAGCTTTGATGCCATATCCTTTAAGGTAACATCAGAAAAGACTATATATGGTGGCATATTTTCTTCATCTGCTACTTTCTTTCTTAATATTCTTAAAATTTCAAATAAGTCTTGGTCAAAATCACCTTGCAGAATGTCACTGGATTTTCGACCCTTAGATTTTAGATCCTTTCCTTTGCTGTAAGATATCGCTTCAATTTCTTCAGAAGGAATACATACATCACACATCTCACAATTATCGATATCGTATTCCTCACCAAAATAATTTAATAAATATTTCCTTCTACATTTATTGTTCGAGCTAAAATTAATAACATCCCTTAATTTTCTATATGCGGTCTTCTGGAATTTTTCATCCTCGATTTGTTTGATAAAATAGTCATGTTTTATTTTATCACCATAGCTGAAAAACAAGATACAATCACTTTGTAAGCCGTCTCTTCCTGCTCTACCCGTTTCCTGATAATAACCTTCAATACTCTTAGGCAAGTCGTGGTGAATTACAAAACGCACATTTGGTTTATCAATACCCATACCAAAAGCGATAGTAGCTACAATTACCTCCACATCATCTTTGATGAATTTTCTTTGATTATTAATTCGAACTTCAGAGGACAATCCTGCATGATAAGGTAATGCTCGAATACCTTCATTTTGTAACCTTTCAGATATTTTATCTACAGACTTTCTGCTCTGACAATAAATAATCCCTGAATCTTCGGTATGATTTCTCAAATAATACAGTATGTGTTCATATGTTTTCTTCTTAGGCATAACACGATAAAGCAGATTCTTTCGATTCACACTTGTTTTATAAAGTTTGGAATTTTCCATATTTAATTGTCGAATAATATCATTTTGAACTTGAGGAATTGCAGTTGAAGTAAGTGCGATCAAGGGAGTATTTGGAAAATGTTCTTTTAGTTGGTTTAATTTGCTGTATTCTGGGCGAAAATCATGGCCCCATTCTGAAATACAATGTGCTTCATCTATAGCTATTAAACTTATTTTTAACTGATGCAAGAAATTAAGGAATTTTTCCGTCATAATTCTTTCTGGAGCTACATATAAAAGCTTAATTTCTTTATTTATTAACTGTCTTCTTATTTTATCTATTTCATCATAATCCATACCACTGTTAATAGAAACTGCAGAGATTCCGATAGACTGCAAATAGTCAACTTGGTCTTTCATGAGGGAGATGAGTGGAGAAATGACAATGGTTAGACCATCATTCATTACAGCGGGTAGCTGATAACAAAGTGACTTGCCACCACCAGTTGGCATTAAGACTAGCGCATCATTATTATTGAGAATATCCCCAATAATTTCTTTTTGTAAGGGGTGGAAATCTGTGAAGCCGAAGTATTTTTGTAATGATTTATGCATAATATTCCTTTTAAAATTCTATTTAAGTTACTCCAAAGAAGGTAGCTTATGGAGGTTAATATTCCAATGTTTTTCTCCACAGGTTGAAACCTGTGGTTATGGGTGTGCTATCCTGCTAGGCTAGGCATCGGTAGTCCTGACAGGATAGCACTCCATATCCCAAGATACAACTATCAAAGTGTCATATAGTGACCTTATGATATATTTTTCTCAATTTTTTATCATAGCAAAACATCATCTTTTTTGATATTATTACTTTCAAATAAATAAGGATGAATTATGAAAAATTATATTATTTCACTTTTGATTATCATTTCAATGACCTTTGCAGGAAATTATAAACTTCCTCCCAAAGCTATATTGGATGTTTTTGAAGCACCTCA
>JAQICF010000141.1 GCA_027858795.1 Candidatus Delongbacteria bacterium
ATTACCGGAATTTCAGAGTTTGAGCTTGAAAAGATAGAGTACAAAACCTATGAGAGTTTAATTGCTAAATTGAAAGGAGTTGGATTTTCAGATATAAAAGGTAAAGTTACAATTTTGAAAGATATAGCTCTAAAAAATAATAATGATCTTAAAAATCTAAAATTAAGCAAAAGTATCAGTGAAAAATCAGTAAAAATGGCTAAAGGTAATTATCTACCTTCAGTAAGTCTGTCATATTCTACTGATTGGTCAAAAACAAATCTTACAGATGAATACGATAATAGTGGATATATTATGCTTTCAGCTTCAATGCCGATTCTTCCATTATACGATAATTACATAGGCGTTCAGAAGAGTAAAGTTGATCTTAAGAAAATGGAGATCACTGAAATGCAGATGCTTGATAATCTATCAACAATGATAAATTCATCTCTATACTCACTTGTGTCCGGTTCAAAGCAACTTATCAGTTCAATGTTGGCAGTTGAGCTTGCTGAAGAAACTTATTTCAATGTTGAAGAAAGAGCTAAGTCAGGTATCTCTACAGAGGACGAACTTAACACTGCAAGACTTGCCTTAGTTCAGGCTAAGTATAATCAAGTATCATCATACTATTCTATATTAAAGACAAAGTCTGAATTGATGAAAGTGCTTGGAATTAGTGATGAAAAAGTATTGGTAGAGTTGTTTTAATTAAACATGGACGTCATATTCGGACTTGATCCGGATATCCATAAAAGAGTGGATCCCCGTGTCGAGCACGAGGATGACAAATAACAGAGAAATTTAAAACTAGGAATATAAAATGAAGAAATTATTAACAACAGCAGCAATGATCATGATATTGGTTCTAAGTTCTTGCTCAAAAGATAATTCAGACCAGCAGCAACAGAAAAAGGCTAAACCTGAAGCTCAGTTAGTTACCGTAAAAGTAGAAAAAGTTATCGAGAAGGATCTGCAGTTATTTGCAGGAATTACAGGTAAACTTGAAGGTATCACAGATATAGTTTATTACAGTGAAGTTGCCGGTAAGGTTGAGACAATAGAAAAAAGACTTGGTGATATGGTAAAAAAAGGCGAAGCAATTGCCGTTTTGGATGGAAAGAATTATAAAATCAGTTATGATCAGGCAAAAGCTGATAAAATCTCTGCTGAAGCTACACTGGATGCAGTAAAGATCAAACTTGAAACTACTGAGAAGCTTTATAAGAACGGTCAGATTTCAAAATATGAATATACAAATGATCAGAGTAATCTAAAAAAAGCAGAGGCAGGTTATGCCGGTGCTAAGGTGAATGTTGAGAAAGCGAAATTGAACTACGATAACTCTAAGTTCATTTCTCCGGTTAATGGATCTATTACTCAGATAAATATAAAAGTTGGTCAATTCATAGGTATGGGGCAGCCTGTTGCATCAATTGTCAACTGCGAGAAACTTGTTATCAAAACAGGAGTGGGTGAAAAAGATATTTTGCTTATCAAGAAAGGTAATACTGTAAATGTCAGGCATAATGGTAACGGAAAAGTAATTAAAGGTATAATAACAGGCATAGGTAAAAAACCTGACAACTCAGGTACGTATCCCGTAGAAATTGAGATAGACAACCAAGATCAGGTACTTCTTCCTGGTATGATAATCGAAGGTGAGATCGAAAGTAAAGTTCTGAAGAACAAGATCTATACTGAATTTGATAATGTCGTTGAAGAATTCTCAAAGTATTTTGTATTCATAGTAAATGATGAAAATATTGTTACTAAGAGAAAAGTAGAAATAGAGAACAAATATGGTAATAATACTGTAATTGCAAGTGGACTTGAGATCGGGGATAAATTAGTTGTTTCAGGAATCGAAAGTTTGACAAACGGTGTAAAAGTAAAACTATATAACAAGTAGGGATAAATTATGAATTTACCAAAGTTTTCAGTTAACAATCCTGTTTTAGCTAATATGCTTATGTTAATTATCTTTATTGCAGGGGTGTACACTGTATATACAATACCAAAAGAAGCAATGCCTCAGATAGAAATGGGAAGATTCATTGTTACAGTATCCTATCCGGGAGTTGCAGCCGAAGAGATCGAAAAGCTTATCATAGATGAAATAGAGGATGAACTTGACGATATTACTGATATAGACTATATCAGATCGACAGCTTACGAGGGCAGAGCGCAGATGACTATCTATCTTAATGACAATGCAGTAATAGATGATGCCTGGGATGATGTTGTAAAAGAACTTGATAAGGTTAAAGGCCTTCCAGAGGATGCTTCTGATCCTGAAATTCAGAATATGAGTACTAGTGAATTACGATCTGTCTGCACAATAGCTGTTGAAGGTGAAACATATACTCCTCATGCTTTAAAACAGATATCTGAGAATATTCAGGATGATCTGGGCTCGATAGAATATGTGTCAAAAGTTGAACTTACTGGTGCAAAAGAAAGAGAGATACGTATTGAGGTCGATAAAACCAAAATGGAATATTTTAATATCAGCTTCAGTGATATTCAGAATGCAGTATCAATGAAAAATATGAACCTGCCGGGTGGGAGTATAATCGCAGGTAAAAGTGAAGTTCTGGTCAGGACAGTTGGAGAATTCAATTCAGTTGATGAGATTGAATTTGTTATTCTAAGAACTTTCGATAACGGTAATGTGCTAAGAGTAAGAGATGTTGCAAAAGTTATTGATACTTATGAAGACATTGATGTTCTTACCAGACTTGACGGCAAAGAAAGTGTAAATCTTTATGTGTATCAGAATACTGAAGGTAATATTCTGGACATCGTTAAAAATATTAGGAAATATATTAAGACCATTCCTGATAAATATGATGATATCAATGCAAAAATAGTCAATGATGAATCTATCGAAGTTCAGAATAATATCAGTACACTTTCATCATCTGCAATACTTGGTGTGATCCTTGTTTTCATTACTCTTCTGATTTTTATCGGATGGAGAAACGCCATATTTGCCGCAATGGGTATTCCGTTTACTTTTATGATGACTTTTTGGCTGATGAATTTTATGGATGTAACTATCAATAACCTGAGTTTATTTGCTCTTGTTCTGATACTCGGTATGGTTGTTGATGATGCTATTGTTGTAATTGAAAATGTTCATCGTAATATTGAAGAGGGACTGAGCAATAAGGAAGCAGCAATAAAAGGAACAAAAGAAGTCTTATGGCCGGTGACTGCGGCAGTTTTAACAACTGTGAGTGCTTTTATGCCATTGCTATTAATGGACGGTAATATGGGAAAATTTCTATCAGTATTCCCGAAAGTTGTTTCTTTAGCATTGTTTGCATCACTATTTGAAGCTTTGTTCATTCTTCCTTCTCATTTGGCTGATTTTTCAAAACCTCATAATGAAAAATTAAAAGCTAAAACTGAATCAGGATTTTACAGGAGATTCAAGGATAAGTATGGCAAAGTTCTTATCGGATTCCTTAAAAGAAGAAGTCTCTCATTAACAGCTGTATCCTTAGCTCTGATACTTTCAGTTGGTACTGTTGTATTAGGACTTGTTCAGTTTGAGTTTTTCCCAAAAGGAACTCCTGCAACTTTGACCATTAAGGCAGAAACATTTGCAGGGACGCGTCTGGAGAAAACAGATTCTCTGACGGTTCTGGTTGAGAATTATATCATGGAACTTCCTTATAATGATAATTTTAAATCTCTGAACACAAATGTGGGTCAAATGCAGGAACATATTACCTGGGATGAATCTTCGAATTATATTGAAATGAGACTTGACCTGATCGAGGCAGATGACCTTACAATAGAAGTTAGTACTATAAAACAAGATATTACAAAATTTATTAAAACTATTCCTGAGATAGTTTCATTCAGTTTTTCAACCGGTACTCATGGTCCTCCTACAGGAGAAGATGTTGAATTAAGGATATACGGAGATGATCTTACAAAACTTAATGAGCTTGCAGATGATGTAAAATCAAAGCTATCCAATATTAAAGGAGTTTATGAGATCGAAGATGATTTTGATGCCGGGAAGAAGGAATTAAGAATATATCCTTATTACGAAAAACTGTCTCTGTACGGTTTGACAGTTGGAGAGCTTGCTGCTTATGTAAGAACTGCTTCGACTGGTATAGTTATTACTGAATATTCTGAAAACTCTAAAGAGTATAATATCAGACTCAAAATGGCAGACGCACAGTTCGAGACAATTAAAGATGTGGAAAATCTCAAAATTGTAACAAAGACCGGCAAAAAGATAATCCTTAAGGATGTGGCAGATTTTGTTTTTGTAAACAACATTTCAAAAATTCAGCGTAGAGATGGAAAAAGGACTGTAAGTATAACTGCTTCAACAGATGAATATGATGAGAACGGTGAGACAAAGACCAGAACACCTGATGAAGTTAATGTGATGCTTTTTGGTAACAAAGTTCAGAATGTTACAGGGATACTTGAAGATTTTGATAAAGATCACCCTGGATATAAAATTGAAGTAGGTGGTATGAGCGATCAGAGAGCAAAAAGTTTCAGTTCTTTGGGTCGGGCATTCATCATAGCTGTCATACTGATATATATGATCCTCGGTACACAGTTTAAGTCATATATTACTCCATTCGTTGTAATGGCAACAATTCCTTTTGCATTTATTGGTGTGATCGCGGGTCTATTCTTAACGAATACACCGTTCTCAATGCTTTCGTTCATAGCTGTGGTGGCTTTGGCCGGAATTGTAGTGAACGACTCGATCGTTTTTGTTGATTTTATCAGGCAGGAAAGAGAAAAGGGTGTTGATAGGTGGAATAGTCTTATAAATGCTGGAAAGACAAGATTAAGACCTATTCTTTTAACTTCAATTACTACGATATTCGGTCTAATGCCTATGATGCTTTCTCAATCAGATTCTGTAGCTACTTGGAAACCTATGGCTGTGAGTATTTCTTTCGGTCTGGCATTTGCAACAATCTTAACTCTGCTTGTATTACCTGTAGTGTATTCTTTGGTAGATGGTCTTACTTGTAAAGTGACAGGGAAAAAAGGTATTACTTTGAACGAAGCACTTGAGATCAGGGTTGAAAAAGGGTATGATAAATAGGATACAAATGAAATATATAATACTTTTATTACTTACAATATTAACACTTACTTACTCTGCTACGATTTCAGGTTTCGTAAGGGATGCAAGTGATGGTGAATCTATTGATGATGTTAATGTTTATTTACAAGGTACGAAACTTGGTTCAGCATCCAATGTGAATGGTTACTTTGTAATTTCTAATATCAAAAGTGGCAATCATACTCTCATGGTTAAATCTATGGGGTATGAAGTATTTTCTGAGAAAATCTCTCTACTTGATTATCAATCCATTAAAAGAGAGATAAAACTCAAGCCTGCTGAGATCGAGATGGAAGGTATTGAAGTTAGAGTTGATGCTGACGAAGCTGCAGAAGAAGTTATGAATATCCGAAGTGGTCAACTGAAGCTTAAACCAAGACAGATAAAAACTTCGACCACATTCATACAACCTGATCTATTCAGAGCAATTCAAACCTTGCCTGGAATAGTATCAGTTTCAGATTATTCAACAGGTCTTTACGTCCGTGGTGGGAATAATGATCATAATCTAATCTTATACGATGATATTCCGGTATACAATCCTTCACACCTTTTCGGAGTGTTCTCGACATTTATTACAGATGCTCTAAGGGACTCAAAACTGATCAAATCGGCTTATCCAGCAGAATATGGTGGAAGATTAGGTGCAGTGTTAGATATTCGCAGCAGGGACGGTAATAGAGAGAAATTTGAAGGAAATCTTTCTTTGTCACTATTTGCAAGTGAAGCTGTTGTTACAGGACCAGTTTTTAGTGGAGGTTTTCTTTTAGCTGTCAGAAGAAGTCATATTGATCCTATTTTAAATATGCTGGGAGATGAATATCCGTCTTATTATTTCTGGGACGGTCAGGGTCAGATCTATCAGGACTTTGGAACTGACGATAGAGTAATATTCAGTTCTTACATGGGATCAGACAATTTGTCATTTGATGCTTTTAATATGGATTTGGGATGGGGGAATGATACTTATGCTGTAAGGTGGAGGCATATATTCTCACCAAAGGTATTCTCAGTATTTAAGTTGTCCTATTCTCAATTTAACATTGATATGGAAGGGTTTGATGCTTTTGAATACCTAAATGAAGTTCAGGATATATCATTTAAGAATACATATGAATATTTTATCACAAACAACAATAAGATCAAAACCGGATTTGAAATACAGCAATTTGGTACAACATTTGAACAGATCGTAGCTGATAATGTTCTAATGGATATAGATTCTAAAAGTTATATAACCTCATTATTTCTTGAATCATCAAATACTTGGAATTCAGTATTTACATTTAAACCTGGATTAAGACTGAATTACAATGATGATTTGATGGAAGGTCATAAATTCCTAATATCTCCAAGGTTCAGTTTGAAATATATGCTTGATGTAGATAATTCTCTTACACTAAGTGGCGGAAGGTATTATCAGTATCTTTTTACAGTTCAATCTGAAGAACAAAGCTTATCATTTGTAGATAACTGGTTTGTGATCGATGATTCAGTTGAACCTGCAACTTGTGATAATTTTTCTCTGGGATGGGAATTAACTGAAAACATATTTGGTCAGGAGCTAAAGTTCACTGTTGAAGGATATTATAAATATATGCAGAATCTTCAAAATTGGAAGGATGACTCAGCTACAATGGATGATGCTGTTGGAGAAATGATCATCGATAGTTCTTTCGTAAACAGTAATGCTGTTGCCTATGGTATTGAATTTATGGTAGAAAAACAGGTAGGTAAATTCAATGGAAATATGTCATACACTTACGGTAAAGTTGAAAAGACCACTGATGATATCAATGTTGATGATGCTACTTTTGATGCCTACTGGGATGTACCTCATAGTTTTAAAACATCACTCAATTATCACGTAAATAAGAATCTTAGCTTTGGAACAACTATGACATATACTTCAGGTAAACCGTTTACAGAGAACATTGGTTACTATACTGAAATACAGGATAACGGGGAAGAGACGATTAATTCTATCAAAGGTGATTATAATGCTCAGAGATACCCTGCTTACTTTAGATGGGACCTGTCTGGGAATTATACATGGTTCTACAAAAATGATAAAAAATTACTGCTGAATGTAAGTGTGCTTAACCTTACAAACAGAGAAAATGTACAGTCGTATATTTATAAAGAGAACGATGCTACACATATAATTGAACGGTCAGTATTTCCAATGCTTCCTATATTACCGTCAATAAGGCTGAGTTATTCGTTTTAGTTAGGCGTTAGGGTCTAGAGACTAGGGGAAAGTAAATGGTTCGTCACCCTGAATTTATTTCAGGGTCTAAAACACATAAAAAGATAGATACTGAAACAAGTTCAGCATGACATAAAAGAAGAGAAAACAAAAGAGAGCACTATGAAAAATACTATTATAATACTTCTATCAATAATATTACTTCTTTCATTTACATCATGTGAGAATGGAGAATCGACTGATTACGATGAAACAATGGTCATGTACTTGTTTGCTCAGGCAGATTCAACTATTTCGGAGTTATACCTTTCAAGAACAGCTACAGTGAACGAATCGATCACTATGGAAAATCTTGGAATATCAGGAGCAACGATCGAACTTTATGAAAAAGCACCTGATTCGTTATTATTTACAGAAATCGGAACACTTCAAGAGTATGAAGATACTCCAGGAATCTATTATTTGGACAGTACTGTATTTTCAGGAGGATTTAAAGAAGGGTATAGGTATAGAGTGGAAGCTTATCATAGCGGATATACATCTGTATCTGCACAGACCATTTGCCCACCACCTTTGACTAATATTGTTGTTTCTAATCCTGAAACACTATTACCAATTTTATCTATTGATCAAGCTCCCACTATAATAGATACATTATTATATAGAAGAGGGGAGAGTATTTTTGATAATGAAATGTTCAAATGTAATTTCGATCCTTCTTTATTATTACAAGAAGAAAGATTAGCATCATATACTATAATACCTGATGATACTTTAAAATCGAATCAAGATTTTTGGTTGGAAGATACAACAAAAGTAAATTGGGAAGATTATGAACTGTATGTTAAGATGTTCAAGAGTAAGAAAAAATATGGAGAGGATCTTGTAGACTATAATATCTTAGATATAACAATAGCCTGGAGACAATTTTACCATGAAGGACTGCATACAATTGTATTTTCTTCCACAGATAATGTTATGAGAGAATTTCAAGCCAGTGGTGCTCATGGGGGAACGGATATTTATTCCAATGTTGAAAATGGTTTCGGACTTTTTACAATAGGCAATTCTTCTGGTGATAATAGTAGGTATAGAGTTTATGTGAAATCATTGGAAGAACGATTGCCATAAAAAAATCTTTTCATTATTACCCTAATATTAATATTTCACGAATGATATATTCGTTTCAATCAATAAAATTAACACTTTGCGAAAAAAGCATTTAAAATTTTAATATAATGAATTAAATTAGATTGTGTATGAAATTTATATGACAACTTTTTTTTAAAAGGTGAGTCTATAAAATAAAAACTGGAGAAAAAAATGAAACGAAAACTATTATTCGGAATAATCACACTGATTCTGTTAATGAGTTGCAGTAAAAAGGAAGAGAAGCAGTTAAATTATACCGTTAAGGAAATAAACGGGATAAAGAGTTACATTAATAAAGTAGAACCAGCAAATAAAGATTTTAATTACAAATTTAAAGAAATATTAACCATAAACGGATTTGATGAAACAAAGGATTCCCTAAGTTCATTTTACTCGACAAGTAATGTTGCAGTCGACAGTAAAAATAATATTTATGTTACGGATAACAATAGTCAGACAATCAAGAAATTCGATAAGAATGGTAAATTTCTTAAAAGTTTCGGTAGTGTAGGAACTGGTCCGGGAGAATATGGTCAGGCAAATAATTTAGTTATATTGAATGATATAGTATATATATCTGATTCATCTACCTTTAAGATAGTAAAATTCGATACTGAAGGTAATTTTATAGATACTAAGCAATATGGTAATAGAACACCTGAATATATTATATCTTCGAATAAAAATAATTTTATGATCGCAACTGATCTTACTGCAGATATGGAAGAAGGAAAAGTATTTTTAAAAAGTTCTATATCAAAATTTGATCCGGAAATGAATAAACTGTTAGATCTGACCTTTATTAAAATGGAATTTAATCCTGCAGCACCTAAATTGAATCCAATGGATTTTATGCAAATATATTCACTCTCTGGAAATAATATTTACATAGCTGACATCAGTGAAGATAATTATAAAATTAAGGTTTATGATTATGCAGGCAAAGAATTATATGATATATCAAAACATTATAGAAAAATAAGAATGACAGAAGAAGAGCTTACAAGATTGAATCAGCACGTTACTGTAATAGAAGGTGATGAAGTAAGTGAAAATAAATCTAAAGTACATTATCGTAAAGCTATACATGGTCTATGGGGAGATAAATTTGGAAGATTGTGGGTACTTAAGACAAGAGAGCATGCAGATGAAGATAAAGACCTACACTTTGATATATTTGAGAACGGAATATTTATAAATACAATAAAATTGGATTTCTTTCAAGGAGTTACAGATTTTACGATGAATTTGAATATTAGATTTTTTGGTGACCATTTATACATAATAGATAATAATGATGATTTAAAAATAAGAAAATTTGAATACAGTATTTAATTAGAATCAGGAGAAAATTATGAAATGTTTTAAAGGATTATTTGACAAGTTTCCAACATTTGAGACTAAAAGATGTTATCTGAGAGAGATTAGGCAGGAGGACCTTATAGAACTTTACGAGTTGTTCTCAGATAAGGATAATGTAAAACATTTCGGTTTAGATGTAATGAAGGATATCATTGAAGCTAACCGCACATTAAAGCACATTAAAGCTTTGTTTGAAAAGAAGATCGGATTTGCCTGGGTAATTGCTTTGAAAGATACGGATAAAATGATCGGTTTGATAAATTATACATGCTGGTTCAGGAAGTTCTTTAGATGTAGTATTAGGCATTCATTGAATAGAAAATATTGGAATAAAGGTTATTTAACTGAGATATTTCCACAGGTAATAAGGTTTGGTTTTAATAAAATGAAACTTCACAGAATAGAATCAATTATTGGTACTGATCAGGATATGTCGCTACATTTGGTTAGAAATTTTGGATTCTTCCAGGAAGGCCTATTAAGAGATTATTCATATAACTTTATTAAACAAAAATTTGATGATACATATATTTTTGCTCTGATCAATAAAGAAGATACAGAATGGCATAGTACATTCTACTAAAACAACCTTTTCATATATATATTTATCTATCTATGTGTTGTATGGAACGCAGGCCTGCGTTCCTTACAATTTTTTGTTTCATCCTACAAATTTATCTCTTCATCTTCCCAAATAATCTTTTTGGATAAAACAGCGTATAAAATAATATCAGTACAGAATAAATTTCAAGTCTGCCTATTAACATATTAAATATTAGTACCAATTTGGAGGTGTTATCGAAGAAAGCGTAATTCTCTATTGCTCCTACTCTAGCCAAACCGGGTCCAACACCGGATAAAGTGGCTATAGATGCAGAAAATGAAGTAATAATATCATTACCTCTAAAAGTAAGAATTAAAGTCACAGATACAAATGCTATTAAAAAAACTATAAAATATGCGATGACATTTTTTAAAACCGGATCTTGATATACTTGATTTCCAACCTTGACCGAAAAATAAGCTTTAGGGTAAATTAATCTTTTTATTTCGATAATTACAAATTTTATTATAATAATTATCCTAATCTGTTTGATACCACCTGCAGTCGAGCCAGCACTCCCACCAACAAACATCAATGCTATAAGAAGTATTTTTGAAAAACTTGGCCATAGATCAAAATTAGTCGTTGTATAACCGGTGCAAGTTCCCAGTGAAATTGTTTGAAAGAAAGAATGTCTTAAGCATAATCCATAACTTTCTTTATATAATTGAAGTGTCGAATTTTTATTTAGAATTTCTGCTGAATAATCGTAGTAATGAATATTTAGCGATATTAAAAAGGCAGATCCGATAATTAAAATCGTGTAAAATCTCCATTCTCTATTTGAAAATATATCTGTAAATTTACCCTTGATCAAACTGTAATGAAGAAAAAAATTCATACCGGATAAGTACATAAAAATCATAATGACTACTTCAAAATATAAATTATTAAATCCACCGACAGATTTGTTCAATGTAGATAAGCCACCTGTACCTAATGTTCCAAAAGTATGGCATAGTGCGTTAAACAGATCCATTCCTCCAAACATTAATAATGCAGTTAATAAGATCGTCATACCGAAATAAATATACCAAAGTATTTTTGCAGTATCCTTTATTCTGGGGCTTATCCTATCTTTTGTAGGTCCTGATACTTCAGCTTTGTAAAGATTGGTAGAGCTAAATCCTAGAATAGGCAATATAGCAACAACCAATAGAATAATTCCCATACCGCCGAGCCAATGAGTAAAACTTCTCCAAAACAATAATCCTTTTGGTAGAATTTCAATATCAACTAAAATAGATGATCCGGTTGTTGTTAATCCTGACATTGTTTCAAAAACACAGTTTATAAAATTCCCATTGAAAGCTTCATGGAAATAAAAGGGGAGAGCTCCAAAGACTGATGC
The DNA here is from genome assembly GCA_027858795.1 of Candidatus Delongbacteria bacterium. The sequence continues at coordinate 11,780 of JAQICF010000141.1, forward strand.
TATGATCCACCCAGTAGCCACTATGACAAAACCTTCTCTTGGTCTTAGTGGTTCCTTTGAATTGAATGATAAAAGTAATACTAAACCTGTGATAAGAGTTATACCTATACCAGCCAGTAATTCATTAGTATCATTCGAACCATAGTATAATGAGAATGCAAGAGGGAAGAGCATTGAAATAGAAAGGATAACTAAAAGTAATCCCTGTATTTTTAGGATGGATTTATAATTCAAAACAACCTTTCATTTTGTAGTTTAAATAATAATTCATATTTATCTTTTACTCAATATTTTTGCAAAAAGATTTTCAGCCTGAGCAATTGCCTCAGGTAAAACGAATGCGATCACTATATCGTTAAGTTTAATTTCATCGTTACCACTTGGGATAATGATTTTATCATCTCTGACCAAAGCACCGACTATCATCCCTTTAGGAAATTTCACATCTTTTAATGGTTTATCGATAATAGGTATATTTTCCGTGATCTGGACTTTAATAGTCTCAGCATTTAGATTGGGCATATGTGTGATAGAAAGTATATTACCTTTTCTACAATATTTTAAAATTTCAGCCAGAGTTAATTCTTCAGGTGAGAAAACCGAGTCAATGTCTGAGATCTGATGCACGATATTTCCAATCGAAATATTTCTTATGTTACAGATCGCTTTCAAAGCACCGTTCTTTTTTGCCAGAACTGCAGAGATAATATTGTACTCATCATCATTTGAAACACAGACTACACAGGCATCTTTCATATTTATTTCTTCAAGGGCTTTCTGATTTGTCCCTGAAGCATGAATTACCAATATGTTTTCAAGTTCTTCAGATAGCTTTCGGCATACTTTTATATCATCATCAAATATTGTTACATTTTTGCCTTTAGCAGCTTCTGACTGAGCAAACTCTTTACCGATCCTATTACCACCGAAAACTACGATGTCTTTTATCTTTTTAGGAGATGTGAAATATTTAGAAAGCACATCTCTGAGTATTATATTTGTACCTATTATATAAAGTTTATCACCAGGTTGAACAGTATCATCTCCGGTAGGAATAAGAACTCCGTCACCATGCTTGATTGCTATGATCTTTGACCTTTGCCATTCAGGATGTTCAATTGCTATCTGTCTTAAAGTCATACCAGAAAAAGAAAAATCTCTCGGTATATTTACACCTATGATCTGGATCCTGTCATTGTAAAAGTACATGTTTTCAAATGCATCAGGTTCTTTGATGAGGTCTTCAAGTTTATCAATTGACAGTCTGGTAGAAGCTACAACTTCATCTATTCCGTAATCAGCAGGTTTTATCTTTTCATCTGAGAAATAATAGATATAGTTCTCAACTTTAGCTATAGTAGTAATGTTGTTTCCAAGTTTTTTAGCTATAGAACAAGATATCATATTCTTATTGTCATCATTAGTAAGAGCAAGGAACAGATCAACTTTTTCAATTTTAGCCTGCTTTAACCTTTTGACATATATACCACTCCCGTGCAGGACGAAAGCATCAAGTTCATTATTCAGCAGAGCAACTCTTGATTCATCTTTTTCAATGATAGTTACGTTATGGTTTTCTGAGATCAATCTTTCAGCAATTATATAACCAACTTCTCCACCGCCCACGATTAGAATATTCATTTTATATCCGTTTTAATTTATGAACGCGATAAATATACGAAAAAAAATTGATAATGGACAATTTACAATTTAAAATTAAACGTAGGGGCGTAATTTATTACGCCCTAATTTGTGTTATCAACGTGCACCAATTTATCGGGAACACGCGAATACATATGTTTTGTGTGTTTTAGGGCGTTATGAATAACGCCCCTACGTAATATCAATATTCATACACGTATTTATCACGGTTTTTGGTCCCGCGTCTGTGCTTTTTGGTTTTCTTACCACCACGTTTTTCTTTTTCTGCAGCTTTCTTCAAGAGCTCATCTCTTTGAGCCGCTCTTTTCTCGAAGAAATCAGCTTCTCGTTTTAAATTCACGTAGTTTTCATATCTCTTTGCAGAGAGTTCATCAGTTTCCAATGCTTCGTTGATAGCACATCCTGGTTCATTCCTGTGTGTGCAGTTTGAAAACTTACACTGTCCTTCAAGTTCAATGATATCGTCAAATGTAGATTCGAGTGCTTCCTGAGAAGCAACTGGTTTCAAATCTCTGATACCTGGATTATCTATGAGTATTCCACCTTCAGGGAAGAGGATCATTTCTCTATGAGTAGTTGTATGCTTTCCTCTATTATCACCTTCACGTACATTGCTTACATACATAACATCCTCACCCATAAGCACATTTACGATAGATGATTTTCCAACTCCTGAAGAACCTATGAATGCAACGGTCTGACCTTCTTCGAGATAATCAAATAATTCATCAAATCCGTCATAGTCAATTGCACTTACTGCGAACACAGGAAGTTTTCCGGCTATGTTTTTAACTTTCTCGATATGTTCCTCATAGTTAGGGCAAATATCTTTTTTGTTCAATATAAGTACTGGTTGAGCACCGCTTTCATAGAGCATCACAAGGTATCTTTCTATCTTAGTTATGTTAAAATCTGTGTGATCTAATGATGCCACATAGAATACTGTATCAATGTTACTTGATAT
>JAQICF010000231.1 GCA_027858795.1 Candidatus Delongbacteria bacterium
GCAGAAATAACATTGATCCTTTTCACTTTTGTAAATATTTCCTGATCTGTAGGACCTGTGATAAGAGTTACTTCAGCACCCATTATTGCAGCCTGTTCAGCTATCTTAAAACCAGTAATACCTGAAGATCTATTAGTCAAATATCTGATTGGATCTAGTGACTCTTCTGTTCTTGAGGCAGTTACAACTATCTTCTTACCAGAAAGAATATTACTTCTATCTAAATAAAATTTTGATTCTCTGAATATCTGCTCAGGTTCAGCCATACGACCTTTACCTTCATAACCACAAGCAAGATCTCCTGTATCAGGATTAATGAAATCAACACCATGCGATGCTAAGAAATCCATATTCCTCTGAACTGCAGGATTATTATACATTTTGGTATTCATTGCGGGAACCATTAAGATTTGTTTATCAAAAGCCAAAAGAGAAGTTGACAAAGCATCATCAGCAATACCATTAGCAAGTTTCCCTATAATATTGGCGGTTGCAGGTGCTACAATAAAAATATCACCCCAGTCGGTAATTGAAATATGCTCATGAGGTTTCTCGTTCCATTCTGAAAATGAATCGGAATATACATTATTGTTAGAAAGAGATCGAAGAGTTACTTCCCCGACGAATTTCAATCCGTTCTCAGTAGCAATTACCTTTACTTCCGCACCGGCTTTAATAAAATACCGAATCAGATAACAACTCTTATAAGCTGCTATCCCACCAGTAATACCGATAATGATTTTTTTACCTTTCATTAATTCTCCTGGATTCCCGGATCAAGTCCAAGAATGACAATTAATTTTAAAATCGAATTATAAAAAATGAATTTAAATGAAGAAGTTCAAGGAGAAGATGTAATTTTAAGAAGGAGCTTGGCAATACCAAGTGACTTTGAAAAAATTATAGCTTCAACGTAGAAATTCGAAATTTAAAACATTTTATTCGATGTCTTTCATGTCTTCATATCCGAAGTCCAGCTTATCATTCATCATCTCATCAATAGCAACTCTGATAGCTTTAGGAAAAACCGGTAATTCTTCTTCGATAGAATCTGAAAAATAATCTCTTGTATATTCTCCATCAGCTTTTTCATCCATCAGCTCATTTCTTAACCTTTCAAACTCTTCATTGTTAGCTTTTTCAATTTGCCTGATCCTTTTACCTAGGATCATGATAGATTCGTAAATGTTTTCGGATTTATGTTCCAGCTGTTCTTGACTGATCTTTCTGTCATCTTTGTCGTAGATCTTTTCCATGTTTACTCCCTATTTTATATCTAATTTTTTTTTCAGTGCTAGAATCTATTTATACATAATTTTTTTTCAATTCTAGAATCTATTGTATATCTATTTTTTTTAATATCGATGTAATTTTATCTACAGCATCACTGATCTTTTCGTTTTTAACCTGATGGTCATAATGATCGATCTGATCTAATTCTGTTTGTGCATATTTCAATCTTTTCTCTATAGTTTCAGGACTATCAGTACCTCTTATCTCCAACCTTGTTTTCAGATCTTCAATAGAAGGAGGATAAATAAATATCATGATAGAATCTTCAGGATATGCTTTTTTAATTTCCAAAGCTCCCTGAACATCAACATCAAAAATTATATTATTACCTTCGTTCAAAGATCTATCTACATAGCTTTTTAACGTACCATAATAATTTTCATAAACATTCTTGTATTCTACAAATTCATCTTCTTGTATCTTCTGCTGGAAATCTTCTTTTGTAAGAAAAAAATATTCAACTCCATTTTTTTCATTACCTCTTGGTTTTCTTGTAGTTGCAGAAATAGAAAATTCTAATTGAGTAAATTTTTTCATCAATTCCGTGATAATTGTAGTCTTCCCTGTTCCTGATGGCGCAGAAAAGATTAATAATTTCCCTTTACTCAATGTTTAACCTGCTCTCTTGTATTTTCAATACCTTTATTCAACATTCTGAACTTGTTCCCTAATATTCTCAATTACTTCTTTCAATTTAACTGAGATATGAGATATTTCAGTTAAATTAGTTTTTGCAGATGTCGTACTTGCTTCTCTATGCATTTCTTGAACTATGTTGTTGAGTATTTTACCCAATGGCTTATCCGATTCCATTGTTATTTTAAATAATTCGATGTGAGATCTTAGTCTTGTTATCTCTTCTGAAATATCAACTTTATCACTGATTAATACTAGCTCATGCTCTAATCTCTCTTTATTGATAGAATTCGCATCAACGAATTTATCTACTCTTTCTTTTAGTCTGTCATATTGTATCTGAACTGCATCTTTTGAATGTTTTTCGATCTCATCAACAAATTGTCCAAGTTCAAATAATCTAATATCGAAATCATTGTTTAACTCATTACCTTCCTGATCTCTATATTTGTTAATATCTATGATGGCTTCATCTAAAGCAGATAAGACAGCATTAACAGTATCGTCATCTCCTTCATCTTTCTGAGCTTGAGCGAATATATCTGTAAATTTCAGAAGAATATCTAAAGTGACTTCACCCTGAATACTAAGTTTATTTTTTAGGTTATTTAGCATATCAGTATACATCTGAGCAATATTTTCGTCAATAGCTCTAATACTCTGTGCAGCAGGTTTTTTCGTCAAGTTAACGAATGCTGTAACACTACCTCTTGCTATACCTGATTTGATAACATCTCTAAATTTCATCTCGGTTCCACTTAAAAATGATGGCATCCTGAAATTCAGATCAAGAAATCTATGGTTTACACTTTTTACCTCCACTTGAATATCATATAATTCAGTTGATGCTGAACCTTTACCATAACCTGTCATTGATCTTATCAAATTTTTTCTCCATTTTTGCTAAATATATTAATCAACATCTTTTTCATTTATCATTGCTTTTCCACGAGGATTCTTAACCTCATAGGATTCAAATTTATCATCTGTTATAAACCCATCACCATACAGAGTGTCTTTTTCATTTTTTATCATCATCACCGGTGAATCGGTACTTATTATCGCTTCTTTTCTCAGCCATGTAAGTGTATCGGTATAAAGAACATAACCTGTTGTTGATTTAAAGACAACATTGTCAAGAGCTTTGAAGACACCTTTGAGATCATTTACAGCACCTCTATCACTAATCAATTCGCCTGTCTGTTTCTCATCTTCAAAGAAGAGTAAGGTCATACCCGAGTCTATATGACTTTCAGAGTACTTAGAATTACCAAGGTTATCTCTTTCTACAACTCCACCCTTGAATTTCGCTTTTAATTTCCCTGAATTAGTAATCATAACATCCATATTCCAGATCTTGTTCTCAGGAAGATTACCGACAGGACCCTTAGAAGCTTTATTCGTATCTTCAGACTGTTTACTACATGACAACAGCATGGCTAAGAATATCACAAAAATCATCTTAGTCAAGATATTTGCTCTTTGCTTCTTCAAGTTTGTTGTCTCTTTTCAGGATATATTGCAGAAATTCTCTAACAGCTCCATTACCACCTTCTGCTTTTGTGACAACATCCACCCTTTTTTTGATCTCTTCATCAGCATTTGACGGTGCACCTTTTAAACCTGCATGCTTCATAGCTGACCAATCAAACCAGTCATCACCTATATATGCAATTTCTTCATCACTAAGTGATAGCTCTTTTTTTAACAGCATATATGGCTCTTCTTTATCCATATACCCGGCATAGATCTTATCAATTCCTAAAACTTCTGCTCTTTTATTCACGATCTCACCGAACCCTCCGGTAATGATCGCTAATTCTATCCCTGCTGAAGGTGCTATATGTCTTAAGAAAAAACCATCTTTAACACAAAACGGTTTAATCGCCTCACCATTTGCTCCGTAGAATACTGTTCCATCTGTTAGAACACCATCAACATCCATTATCACTAATTTTATTTCTTTTGCCATTTATTTTCCTAAACTGTTTTGTATTGAGATACATCTCTCTAAAACTTTTTCAAGTTCATCTAAATTCAACATTGATTTTCCATCAGAAAGAGCTTTTGAAGGATCAGGATGAGTTTCAATAAAAAGTCCATCTACGGCACCAGTTGCTATTGCTGCTGAAGCCATCTGCATTACATATTCCGGTTGCCCACCTGAAACATTTCCTTCTGCTGCAGGTCTTTGAAGTGAATGGGTAACATCGTAGATAACCGGGTAACCTGCCAGTTTCATCTCCATGAAATTTCTGAAGTCAACAACAAGGTTATTATATCCAAAAGTAGTACCTCTTTCCGTGAGCATTACTTTATCATTTCCTGTCGATCTAACTTTATCAGCAGCTAAATTCATTTCGTTAGCTGAACCGAACTGACCTTTCTTTATATTTACGACTTTTCCTGTTTCACCAGCTTTTGTTAGAAGATCTGTTTGCCTGAACAAGAAAGCAGGTATCTGGATTACATCAACTATATCAGAAACTACCAATGCTTCCTCAGGTATATGGATATCCGTAAGCAACGGTAATGAATATTTTTCTTTGACCCTAGAAAGTATTTCCAATCCTTTATCGATACCGGGACCTCTGAATGATTCAATACTGGATCTGTTCGCCTTGGTGAAAGAACTTTTAAATATGAGATCAATATTTAATTTCTCAGTGATAGTCTTCAGTCTTTCAGCTATCTCAAAAATAATACTTTCTGACTCAATTACACACGGTCCTGCAATTAAAAAAAACTTTCGTCTTTCTTTTGAAAAAATATCTTCGACTTTAAATAGAGATTTCATTTCTTATCCTAAATTAGATACCTTGTCTTTTCCCAACCCTTATACCTATTTATCAAGGATTGAGAAAATAAGTAATTTTTACTAATAAAACAAGAACAAAAATAAATATAAACCGACCTTTAACCCTTGCTACAACTCACTTTTATTGGTATAATATGCCGTAAGTATGATTATATAATAACATTGGTGAACCGAAGTGGACATTGAAGAATTGAAAAATATTGAAACTGTTGAAATTAAAGTAGCTCCAAATCAAGCTAAAGAACGCATTGATAAATATTTGTTTGCTCAAATTAAGAGAGTCAGCAGAAATAAGATCCAGAATTTAGTTGAAAGTGGAAATGTACTTGTCAACGATAAAGAAATAAGAACAAATTATAAAGTTTTACCTAATGATACTATCGTTGTAAACATACCCAGACCTGTTAAGCAGGAGATCTTACCTGAAGATATTAAAATTGATTTTGTTTATGAAGATGAATATTTAGCTGTTATAAACAAGCAGACAAACTTTGTTGTTCACCCTACATACTCAAGATCAGGTGGTACGTTAGTAAATGCGCTAATGTTCCATTTCAAAGATCAGCTTTCATCTGTTAACGGAAAAGAAAGACCGGGTATTGTTCATCGTTTAGATAAAGATACTACAGGACTAATGGTTGTTGCTAAAAATGACCTTGTTCATCAGCCTTTAGCAAGTCAATTTGCTGAAAAAACTGCCCGAAGAGAATATATTGGAATTTGTATTGGAAGATTTAAAGAAAAAAAAGGGCGTATCGAAACACTTCTAACCCGATGGCAAAGAGATAGAAAGGTTATGGTAGTATCTGAATTTGAAGGTAAAAGAGCAGCTACAAATTATGAAGTTATTGAAGAATTCAATAAATTTAGTTTAGTGAAATTTATTTTAGAAACAGGTAGAACACATCAAATAAGAGCGCATATGAAACATATCAATAGACCTCTGTTTGGTGATCCGTTCTATGGTGGAGTTAACGTAAAAACTATAGATCTTCCAAGAAATCAGATTAAAAGATTGAATCATATGCTTGAGATACTTCCAAGACAAGCATTACATGCTAGGAAACTGGAATTCTATCACCCTATTTTGAAGAAACGAATGTCATTTGAAGCAGACATTCCCGATGATATTTCTGCGATAATCGAATTAATACGAAAATATGAATATTAATTTCTTGATTTAATCCCAACTAAATAATATATTGATTGCTCAAATAAATTCATAGCTATTGAAGAGAATTTGGAATTAAATTATGCTTAGAAATCATAAAAACACAATTATTATCATTGCCCTTTTATTTTCACTTTTTTATTCAAAAGAGATATTTGGGAAGCAGATAGTGGATGCGCTAGGCAATACGTATGAAACAACTCCTGGAGATCCAAGTTTAGTAAAATTTATTCGAATTCGTGGTAAAAAGGTACTCGTTTTTGAAGATCTTAAGAATCGTGAAATTATCCAGCAGTTACAACATAAACAATTTGTTCAATTCCTAGAAAAAAATGGTAAATATTATAAAGTTAGAGTATATAATTTCGTAGGGATATATGAAGGATGGATTAATAAGTTTAAAGTTTACAATACAAAAGGGATCATCAAATTCTATTTTGGGAAACCATTCCTCATGGAAAGTGATGAAGAAGAAATTGATCCTAATGATATTGAATTCGAAGTTAATAAAACTGCTTGGATCATGAAAGATACGTCACAACTTTTAGAATTACCAAAGGAAGATAGTGATGTGAAATTTGACCTTTACTTTGGAAAAGAACTTTACCTCAAAAGGCAAAAAGCGGATTACTATATGGTAGAAATACGCAATGATCTTAAAGACGAAACTATTACTGGTTGGGTTAGAACTGAGGATGTCGGCAATAAAGAGTTTTATTATGCTAAATATGATAAAACCATGGCAGAATATACTCGTAAGAACAATTCTTTAGCTACAGAAATTTCTGAACTTGAAGCTTTTATTGTCGAACTTAATCAGGAACTTGAAGATCTTGAAAATGAACATCAAATTTTAATTTTCCAGAAAGAAGCTAACTCTAAAATATTAGCGAATTCTACAAATAAAAGAAATAATTACTTACAAAAAGAAATGAAGATTGCTGAAGAGATTGAAGAAAGCGTAAAAAGATTTCAAAGAGAAATTATTTCACTTAGATCAAAAATTGATTTAATCGATAAAGAAATTTCTAATAGTTCAAATTCACTATTTGAAATAAATGCTGAGAATAGAACAATAAGTAAGAAACTTGACCAGTACAAAATTGAACTACCATCTATCTTGCCAAAGCTTAGGGCTGCATACGAAAAAAAGAAAACCTATTATTTAGCTCATAAGGAAGAAATTGATAGAAAAATAGCTGAGCAAGACATTGATCCACTACTTTTGAATCAATGTAAAGAATTTGAGAATGAATACAAATCAAAACTCGCTGAATTCGAGAAAGTAAAAGCAGAAATGTCAGAGGGTGATATTTCTAAAGAAAAATATGAAATTTTATATGAATCTTATACAAACCTTTGGAATGAAGCTAGCCTATTTAAGAAAAAATTTGAAGAATGTAAATTCAATGCAAGTTCTAAACATAAAGCTATTTACAATGAAGCTATTGGCTTAAAAAGAGAGGATGAGTTAGACGATGCATTAGAATTATTCTTAGAGGCAGTTAAAATAAAAGATGATTTTGAGGAAGCTTATTTTCAGATCGTACTAATTCTGATAGAACTTGACGAGGATTATGAAATAGATAAATACATATATAAAGTAACCGATGCTGAGAAAAAGGGTCAATTATTTTACAGAAGAGCCTACAATGAAAAAAATAATTATCCTAAAAAAGCGATTAAGTATTATTCCGAAATGGCTAAATCATATAAACCAAATTTGGCATTTTACCAAATCGGTTTAATTTATTCTGAAAAATTATCTGATCAAACAAATGCTATCAAATATTTTAAAAAATCAATTCAGAAAGATTCAAAAGATCCAAAGGTATATGAAGCATTAGGTGCTGCAATTTTAGATACAAAACCTCCAAAAGGTCAATCTAAAGAAACTATAATAAATGAAGCCATTTCTTATTTTGAAAAAGGAATAAAATATGGCAATGGATATAAAAACCTACATACACTATGTGCTAGACTTGCTCAAGCTTATAACGAGCTTGGCAAAGCAACTAGTGCACTTAAGTATGCCGACATGGCAATCAATAATGCACCTAAGAAGAAAATAGCGGCTGGATTCCTCGAAAAAGGTATAGCATTGATCAAAATGGATAAAAAGAAAGAAGCTGAAATATATTTAAATAAAGCAAAAAAAGACCTTATGACAAAGGAACAAGCAACTTTCTGGTTAAAAGAAATAAAGAAATAATCTAATTTCTGATCATTTTAAATTCTAACCATATTATATGAAAACACTTTCAATAGCTAAAATAAGAGAACCCATTGTGATGACATTGGGATCTTTTGATGGAATACATTTAGGCCATAAATCCCTACTTGAATTATTGGTTGTCAACTCAAAAACATCAAATTCTAAATCTTTAATTCTTTCATTCGAACCTCATCCAAAAAAAGTAATACGACCTGAAACTAAGATAAATCTATTAACCAATTTTGATGAAAAAATACATATTTTCAACGAACTTGGCATAGATTATTTTTCAATTTTAGAATTCAATAAAGAAATTGCAAATATGGCTTTTGATGAATTTTACGAAGATATAATATTCAAAAATCTAAATATAAAACACATTATCACAGGTTTTAACCATGAGTTCGGTAGAAATCGTGAGGGTAATTTTGACAGCTTAAAATCAATGTGCGCTAAACGCAATATTGAGATAACTTCTGTTGCCCCTATGTATTATAAGGGTAGTAACATATCCAGTACAAGAATACGCAAATCGATTCTTAAAGGTTCTTTGGCTGAAGCAAATGAAATGCTGGGACATACTTATTTTTTAATTGGAAAAGTTGTTCAAGGAAAAAACATTGGCAATAAAATCGGATTCCCTACAGCTAATATTAGAATAATTCACCCTGACAAGGTAATTCCACTGAATGGAGTTTATTTCACAAAGACTTCTGTAAATGGAAATACTTTTTGGAGCATGACTAATATTGGGATAAATCCTACATTTGGAGATGGTCAGGTAAGCATTGAAACCAATATTTTCGATTTTAATGATGATATCTATGATAAGGATATTAAGATCTCTTTTATTTCCAGGATCAGAGAAGAAATAAAATTCAATAATGCGAATGAATTAATTGAAATGTTAAAGAAAGATCATGAAATTTGCTTAGAATTATCAAAAAAGTCACAATAATATTATGAAGTGGTCACAATGAAGATCTTAGTTCTATCCGATACACATTTCAGAAAAGGATATTCACTTGATAGTAAATTCATTGAAGAATTATCCAATAGTGAAATGGTTATTCATTGTGGTGATTTTGTAAATTTAGAATTCTATAGCTTTTTGAATTCTTCCGGCAAACTGATTGCTGTAAAAGGGAATAATGATTATTCACTTCCAAGGGATCTCCCATTTGAGAGAAATATTGAGGTAGAAGGTTTTAAAATAGCAATTACTCATGGGCATCTTGTACGCATCGGTAACATTCATTATAAGTATCCTGATAGTGATATAATCCTTTATGGACATGAGCATCATCCATCTATTGAAAAATATAAAGATAAACTTATTCTAAGTCCAGGGAGTTTAACATCCAATCGATATGTAGAATATGATACTTTTATGACCCTTGAACTTAATAAAAACATTGAACCGATAGTTAAGTTTTATCAATTAGACAAATGTCGGAGAAATTTATGAACAATATACACTTTAATAATAACGACTTAGGTAAATTGAAAAAACACCGAATTTCTTTAGATGATATTGATAAACAGATCAGTAAATTCATCAAAGGTTCTCCTTTCTCTGATCTTGTAAAACCTGCTACTACCTTATCAGGTATATCTAAGCTAAATAGTTTTAACAAAGAAGAATTATTATCTCTTTATGATATAGTTGTAGAAAGTGACAGAATATCTAAATTCGTTCCTGCTTCAGGAGCAGCAACAAGAATGTTCAAAGACCTGCTGGAGTTCTATTACTCCGACTATAAGAATATAAATGACAAATGTGAAGAGGTTTTCTCAGAGATAAATAATTTTCCATTTTATGATGATCTGAAAAAAACATTATTTGATGACGGTCACAATATAAATGAACTATTGAAAGATAAAAATTATCAGCTCATACTTAAATATCTTCTATTTGAAAAAGGATTGAATTATTCAAACCTACCTAAAGGACTCCTAAAATTTTCTAAATATGAAGATAACAGCATTACAGCCTTGGAAGAGCATTTCTTTGAAGGAATTGATTATGCATCTGATCAGAATAATAAAATCAAAATACATTTTACTGTATCAGAAGAACATTTGAATGATTTTGAAAAGCTTGTGAAAGAACTACAGAACAAATTTTTGTCTGATTATACTTTTGATGTTACTTTCTCCACTCAGAAACCTTCAACTGATACTTTAGCAGTTGATGAGAACAATGAACCATTCCGAGATAATAACAATGAGATAGTTCTCAGACCGGGTGGCCATGGAGCTCTTATACATAATCTAAATTCTTTGAATGCGGATATTCTATTTATCAAAAATATTGATAATGTCCAAAGTGGAAACAATAATTTGAGTCTCTATAAGAAATTACTTGCAGGTATTTTACTAAAGAATCAATCTAAGATCTTTAAACATGTTGATATGCTTCAAAAAAAGAACTCAGCCGACCTTACAGAAATTGAGAGTTTTATTATAAATGACTTGAATATATCGCTCCATGTTGACTATACCAATAAAACAACTGAAGAAAAAATCGATCATCTCCTTTCGTTATTGATAAGACCTATAAGAGTATGTGGTATGGTACAAAACACCGGTGCTCCAGGAGGTGGACCATTCTTTGTTCGAAAGAACGATGATATTTCATTGCAAATAGTAGAATCATCGCAAATAGATCTCACTAAAGAAGATCAGAAGAAAATATTTGAATCTTCTACTCACTTCAATCCTGTTGATATTGTCTGTGCTTTAAAAGATAAAGATGGAGATTCTTTTAATCTACTAAATTATATTGATCAGGATACATATTTTATTTCAAATAAGTCTGTTGATGGGAAACCATTGAAAGCACTTGAATTACCTGGTCTCTGGAATGGAGCAATGGCTGAATGGATCACAATTTTTGTGGAAGTACCTTTAGAGACTTTCACTCCTGTAAAAACTGTAAATGATCTGTTGCACAATTCCTGAATAGCTATAACATCTCGTAAAACAATTGACTTTTCATTAATTCCCGTTATATTAGCAGTGATTCTATAAGTAATTACAGGGATGTAATATAAATCTAATCTCAATAAGTAATCACAGGGATGTAATATAAATCAAATCTCAATAAGTAATCACAGGGATGTAATATAAAGACGATCACAATAATCTTAGTATTTTTCTTATTTAACTTTTCCTACGGAATAATAAATTCTATTGAGAAAGCTATTAAAACTCCTGCTGATATTCTCTCAATTGATCACTCTTTCGTAGTGCCTGTAGTTTATACTAAAACTATTTCTTTAAATAATTTACCTGTTGCTGAAAAGAAGAAAAAATTCTTTGAAATGATGCTACCCGCAATACTCGTTTCTAAAGCTAAACTTGAAGAAACTCTTAAAAAAGTAGAGGTTATTTCAAAAAAGAACAAACTCACACTTACTGAATATATGTTTCTGACCAAATTACATGACAAATACAAAACTAAAGATACTGATATTCTGATGAAAAGGTTACACACATCCCCGGCAAGTATTGTTTTAGCTCAATCAGCTATCGAAAGTGGATGGGGAACTTCAAGGTTTTTTTTACAGGCAGATAACCCATTCGGTCTCTGGTCTTTTAATAAAAATGAAGATAGAATAGAAGCTACCGGTAATCGAGGTAAGAAAAAAGTATATTTAAAGAAATTTAAAAATCTGGCAGAATCCATTGATGCTTATTTCGTATTGATCGCAACAGGACCATATGCAACATTTAGAGCCCAGAATTTAAAAATCAAAGATTCATTAAAGCTTGTTAAACATCTTCATCAATACTCAGAGAAAAGAGAAGTCTATGTAAAAGAACTCGCTCAGATCATTAAATCGAATGATCTACGAAAGTATGACACATACAGGATCTCTCCAGAATACATTAAGTAGAATCAAATCAACAAAATTCGTAGGGGCGATTCTTGTAATCGCCCTTTTTTATTTTTAATAAACAAATAGGACAGGCACAAGACCTGTCCCTACGAATATAATTGGAATTTATCTTTTTCATTTGATTTTAATCGATTCAACGAATATCTTTTGTTATACTTTTAATTAAAATTATCAAAGGTGGTAAAAATGGGAATTTTCAGCAAACTTAAAGGCGAATTCATAGACATTATTGAATGGCTGGATCCATCTAATGACACAATGGTTTATAGATTCGAAAGATATCAGAATGAAATTAAGAATGGTGCAAAACTTACAGTTCGAGAAGGTCAAATTGCAGTTTTTATAAATGAAGGTAAAATTGCAGATGTATTTAATCCAGGAATGTATGAATTAACAACTGAAAACTTACCTATTTTATCTACCTTAAAAGGCTGGAAATATGGTTTTAATAGCCCATTTAAAGCTGAAGTATATTTTATGAGCACCCGAAATATAACTGATCAGAAATGGGGAACAAAAAATCCTATTACTTTATCAGATGACAGATTTGGAATGATAGAGATCAGAGCTTTCGGAACTTATGTTATGAGAGTTAAAGATGGACCTATCTTCATTAAAGAGATCGTAGGGACTGACGGACATTTTACTTCAGAAGAAATAGCATCACAACTTAGAAGTCTTATAGTGACACGTTTTACAGATGCTATCGGAGAAGCTGAAATTCCTGTAGAAAAATATGCTAGAGATATGAATGAAATTTCAGATATCGTCTTTGAGATATTAAAGCCTGAATTTGAAAAGTACGGTATTGAAGTAACTAAGTTCCTTATTGAAAATATTTCTATGCCGGAAGAGATCAAAAATGAGATATTTGAATTGAGTAGACTTGACAAGGTTGATTTAAATAAACTTGCTCAGATGAAAGCTGCTAAAGCTATGGAAAAAGCTGCTGAGAATCCTAGTGGTGCTGCTGGAGCTGGTATAGGTATGGGTATGGGATTTGGAATGGCAAATCAAATGGCTAATACTTTCTCCGGGAACCAACAACAACAGCAGCAGCAACAAGCTCCTCCAGCTCAACAAAATACACCACCGGCTGGCCCTCCGCCACTTCCACCTGCATTAAAATTCTTTATAGTTGTTAATGGTCAGCAGAACGGACCACACGATATTCAATCGTTGAAGAATTTGGTTTCTCAGGGTCAATTGACTAAGGAAACACTTGCTTGGAGAGAAGGAATGGCTAACTGGACAGCTGCCGGACAAATACCTGAGTTAAGTTCTGTCTTTGGAAGCGTACCACCACCAATACCGGGATCTTAAAACTATAAGTATCGCAAAATATACCGGGAGTATAATATGGAAAATATAGAAGAAACAAATGTTGATACATCATCTTTCGCATGTACGAACTGTGGAGCTGACCTAACATATAAACCTGGCACTGTTAATTTAAAGTGTGAATATTGTGGAACTGAGAATGAGATCCCTCAAATAGAAGGTGAAATTGAAGAACTTGACTTTCATGCATATCTCGATGATAGTGCTGGAAAAGAAGCTCAAATAGAAGTACATGTCGCAAAATGTGAGAATTGTGGTGCTTCATCAACACTTGAACCTAACATCACTTCAGCAGATTGCCCATATTGCTCTACCCCACTCATCACAGACTCAGCTCATGATGAAACCATTCTTCAACCTAAGTCGCTTCTACCTTTTAAAATTGAGAAGAAAGATGCTTTACAAGAATTTTCTACTTGGGTGAAAAAATTATGGTTTGCTCCTGGAAAACTAAAGAAAGCTACTTTGAATTTTGACCATTTTAAGGGAGTTTACATACCTTATTGGACTTATGACTCTGATACTAATTCTTATTACACAGGACAGAGAGGTGTCTACTACTATGTAACTGAAACTTATACAACTACTGAAAATGGTAAAAGTGTTACTAAGACAAGACAGAAAAGAAAAACTCGTTGGTATTCAGCCAGCGGTAATGTGAAAAGAATGTTCGACGATGTTCTTACCGTTGCCTCAAAATCTCTTCCAAATAAGTATATATATGCATTAGAACCATGGGACCTTGAAAACCTTGTACCTTTTGATAAAAAATATCTAAGTGGCTTTATCACTGAAAAGTATCAGATCGACCTAAAGGAAGGTTTTGATATTGCAAAAGGTATCATGGATGGAGTCATCAGAACAGATGTCAAAAGGGATATTGGTGGAGATGTTCAGAGAATTTTCCAGGTTAATACCAATCATAAGGATATTACCTTTAAACACATTCTATTACCTGTATATGTTAGTGCTTATATGTTTAAAGAAAAACTTTACAGATTCTTTGTAAATGCCAGAACAGGAGAAGTACAAGGTGAAAGACCTATCAGTTGGGTTAAGGTTACCTTCGCTTCTTTAGCTGTGATTGCTATAGCTGCAACGATATACTATTTCGCAAATGCGCAGTAAAATCTGTCATATTCGGACTTGATTCGGATATCCATAAATATTAACAAGTAATTTTAGATTTAGGGAGTATTGTAATATGCCCCTACTAATTCTACTTGACATTGCTTAAAGGCACAAGTATATTACTACGCAACATTTTTAATGAAGTTGAGAAATTTTACGAATGGAAAACTAGTTTTAATATTTTTAAAGATTTTTAATTTTTCCATACATAAAATATTTATAAATAGAAGCTAAAGGTTAACAAAGCAATAAATTTTGTACGATAATAATGAATTATTAATAAATTAAACTTTCTAAGGGAATTCCTATGAAAAAACTCGTTACTGCTGAAATAATGAAGCAGTTAGACAAAATTGTCATTGAAGATCATGGTGTAAAAAGTACGGAATTGATGGAAAACGCAGCTAAACAAGTATTTGAAAAGATAGTTGAGTATGAAAAAGACATCAAAGGTAAAAAAGTAACCATAGTTTGCGGTAAAGGTAATAATGGTGGTGATGGTTTATTGGTTGCACAACATTTAAAAAACGCCGGTGCTGATATAGCGGTTTTTGTACTTGCAAAAAAAACAGAGATATCTGCTGATTCAAAAAAAGCTCTAACAAAATTAAATAAAGTATATAAGAAAACGCAGTTCATTGATAAAACTGAAAATTTCGATCTTTCTGAACCTGAATTGATCGTTGATGCAATATTTGGAACTGGTTTCAGCTCTAACCCGGAAGATCTTTTTTATGATGTTATTAAGCAAATGAATGAATCAAAAGCAAAAACATACTCAATTGATATCCCATCAGGTCTGCATGGAACTACAGGAAATATTGAGGATATTGCTGTTATGGCAACACACACCATCACTTTAGCTTATGGCAAAGTTGGTTTATATGTAAATGACGGTTATGTTTATAGCGGTAAAGTTGATGTTGTTGATATTGGATTCCCTAAAGCTATCGATGACGAGATACAAGATACGAGAATGTTGACAGAAGAAATTGATACTATCGGTGCTTTCAAAGATAGAGAACTTACAGTTGATAAAAAAGAATTTGGAAAGGTTTTTAATTTTTCAGGTTCTCTTTCTATGCCTGGAGCTGCAGTTCTATCATCAACAGCAGCATTAAGAGCTGGAACAGGTTTGCTGAAGCTTGGTATCCCTATGAATATTTCTGCTTCAGTTTCTACTATATTCCCTGAAATAATGTCATTACCACTCGGATATGCTCAACCGGGATTTACTTCTATCAATGCTGAAAAAGAAGTATTAAAAGGATATAAATGGTGTGATGCTTGTTTAGTCGGACCTGGACTATCAGTTCACCCTGAAACAAAAAAAGTTGTAAGAAGATTGATCCAGAAATCAAGTGATAAGCCTATGGTCCTTGATGCTGATGCATTAAATATAATGGCTGATCAGAATGAATTATTTGAGAAAATGGGGCATCATGTTGTTCTTACACCTCATAATAGTGAAATGGCGAGAATGATCAATACAAGTAAAGAATTATTTTTATTAGAAAGAATTGAAATAGTTACTCAGAAAGCAATTGATTGGAAGTGCTTTATCGTTCTTAAAGGAACACCGACACTGATCGCTTTCCCTGATGGAAGAATGTACACACATATAAATAAAAATCCTGCAATGGCAGTTGGAGGAATTGGAGATACATTATCAGGTATAATTGTAAGTCTTCTTGGGCAGGATATACCTATGGAAAAAGCAATAATCACATCCTTATACATCCATAGTATTGCAGGTAGATACGCTACAGAAAAATACGGTGAAGTAAGCATGTTGCCTTCTGACCTGATAAAAGAAATTCCACGGGCTATTATGTACCTAAGATCTCTCGATAAATAATTGAGATTTTCAATAATTTTATAAATGAAAGACAGGTTTACGAATCTGTCTTTTTTTATTTAGAATTTAGCTTGGATATAACATTAGTGTAAATTATATTTAAAACGAACTAATAAATTTCTTACTTGGAGTTAATTTAATGCCATCAAGATATACAATTCAGATAGATAACATTATAAAAAGATTACAAGAGAACGGTAGTAATGTTAATGAAGAACTGATCAAAAAAGCATACGAATTCGCATTCCAAGCTCACAAGAATGTTTTCAGACGAAGTGGCAAACCATATATTGAACATCCTGTCATGGTTTCAGAAATCTTATCCGAATTAAATGTTGATGATATTACTATAGCTGCTGCTCTTTTGCATGATGTAGTTGAAGATACCGAAATATCAGGTTTAGAGATCAGAGAGAATTTTGGAGAGACTATTCATCGAATAGTTGATGGCGTTACAAAGATCGATGAAATAAATTTTGGAACTTTAGAAGAAAAACAGGCTGAAAATTTTAGAAAATTGATCATCAGTATGATCAAAGATATTAGAGTGATCATCATTAAATTTGCTGATCGATTACACAATATGCGGACTATTAAATTTATGTCTGCTGCGAAACAAAAAAAGATAGCCAAAGAGACTATTGAAATATATGCACCTTTGGCATATAGACTTGGAATGTACAAAATAAAGAGTGAATTTGAAGATCTTTCTTTTGAATTGATAGACCCTGATAATTTCAAGAAAATAAAAGATAGAGTAGCCTTATCTTTCGAATCAATAGATTCATTTATCAATAGAATTAAACCTTTGATACTTGAAGAAATGGCAGAGCAAGGTATTACACCTATAGTTAATGGCAGAATAAAACACTTTTATTCTATCCACAGAAAACTTCAAACAAGAAAAAACAACTTTGAAGAGATCATGGATATTATCGCAATAAGGATCATAATATCAGATGATGAAGATTGCTATCAAGTATTAAGTATGGTACATAAATTATTTCCACCTATTCACGGAATGTTCCATGATTATATTGCATCACCAAAACAGAACGGTTATCAATCATTACATACAAAAGTTCAATTTGAAAATAAAATAATTGAGATCCAGATCAGAACAAAAAAAATGCATGAAATTGCTGAATGTGGTTTAGCCGCTCATTGGAAATACAAGCATACAGATATTGAAGATAACCATGAAGCTTTGGATAAGTATATTGATAAATTAAGAGGTGTGCTTCAGGAAAGTTTCGAGTCCAGAGATCCTAAGGAATTTTTGGAAGAATTGAAGATAAATCTAATTTCCGGTGAAATATTTGTTTTTACACCAAAGAAAGACCTTATTACTTTACCAGCAGGTTCTACTCCGGTTGATTTTGCATATAAGATCCATGAAAATATTGGCAATCATTGTATTGCTGCTAAAATTGCAGGAAAGATAATTCCACTATCTACGACCTTAGAAAATGGGAGTGTGATTGAAATAATTACTTCTAAAAAATTTACTCCAACTTATAATTGGTTAAAATTTGCAAAGAGCCCCAGAGCTAGATCGTCGATTAAACATTTTCTCAAGAAAACAGAATTTAACAAAACGTTAAAACTAGGTCGAGAAACCTTTTACAATGAACTTGAAAAATATAAGATTAAGCCTGATAGAGATATCATACGTAAAACTTCAACTGCTTTCGGTTTCAAGACCATAGAAGAATTTTATAATGCAGTAGGTAACGGGGTTATAAAGCCTATTCATTTCATGAGGAAGATCAGTAGTTTAAAAAAAGAAGGTTTCTTCGAGAAACTAATTCATAAGATCAAATTAAAATCCAGAGATAAGAGAGAAATTTTCAAGAATTATGTAGAAAATTCTAAGATGATCCATGCCGAATGTTGTCATCCATTACCGGGAGATTCAATCGTTGGGGAGATCGTTGATGATATGATCGTGATCCATATAGCTAATTGCTCAAAAATTGGAACTGTAGATTCAAATAGTCTGATCAATATCAATTGGGAAACTGAGAGGTCTGAGAATTTTGATGTGAAATTCAAAGTTGCCGGTGAAGATAGGCAACATTTACTGCTGGATATGATTAAAATATTGAATTCACTTAACATAAACCTTTCAAATTTAACTATAAAAGTTGAGGATTCTATTGCAGTCGCAGAATTCTTAGCTAAAGTTAAAAATCTTAATCATTTTATAAAGCTAAGAAAAAAACTTTTGGGAATTAATGGTATTTTGAGTGTAGAAAGATTCTTAGAGTAAAATTTATTTTATCATCTTATACATTTTCCTGATCTGCTCTTTCCATTCATCTCTTAATGTCGATGGCGAAATGATCTCTGCATAGCTTCCATACCTCAACACCCTTCCTATAAGCTCTCCTGAAGCCTTCACAGGATATGGCAGTTCAAACTGCGTATAATGCCCTTTTTTATAATCAACTGAAACAGTCGTTATCTGCTTATCAAACCAGAGTAT
>JAQICF010000075.1 GCA_027858795.1 Candidatus Delongbacteria bacterium
TTGTGGAAGAATATAATAAAAAAATAGATAAAGCATGATTAAATTGAGTGAAATATTAAAATTGCCTTCAATATCTAAATTTGAATTTATTGACATGGATAAAACAATTACGGGTGGGGCAATAGACTCTCGTGAAGTAAAGGATGGATATTTATATTTTTCTCTTAAAGGTAGAAATGCAGATGGACATAATTTCATCGGTAATGCTCTAGAGGAAAATATAAGTGCTGCTATTGTTGAAGTCGGATACGATAATGCAAATAACTTTCCTGTTATCTACAGTGAAGATGTGGAAATTACTATGGGTGAGATCGCCTCATTCTGGAGATCAAGATCTAAAGCTAAAATAATTGCAATAACCGGATCAAATGGAAAAACAACTACAAAAGAAATGCTTTATGATATATTAAAGGGTGAATTTAAAACTATAAGAACTCTTAAGAATTATAATAATCACCAGGGTGTTCCTTTAACATTGTTAAATATCAAGGAAGAAACTGAATACGCCATAATAGAAATGGGTGCTAATCACCACGGAGAAATTGGATACCTGTCAAAAATAGCTGCACCTGATATGGGAATTATAACTAACATCGGTGATGCGCATCTTGAGTTCTTTGGTTCCAGAGAAGGCGTAAAAAAAGCAAAAGAAGAGTTGTTTGAATACATTCATGATAACAATGGAATTGTATTTGTTAATAGTGATGATGAGTATTTAAAGGATTGGAATAAAGGTAATATTGTTACTTATGGTTCTAGTCTGGATAGTTCATACAATTATTCAGAAGTAGGAATTGATGAGTATGGTAATGGGCAGTTTAATTATAACGATCAAAAAGTAAAATTATCTTTACCGGGTGTACTGAATGTTGAAAATGCTATTGCAGCAACCACGATAGCAAAATATTTAGGCATTGAAGACTCTGTTATCAAAGAGAAATTGAAGAACTTTAAGCCCTATGATAAGAGATACGAAGAAATTAATTATAAGAACTCTAAAGTTATTCTGGATTGCTATAATGCAAATCCATCATCGATGAAAGGTGTAATATATGATATGTCGGAAATAGACAATAACTATATTTTTATTCTTGGTGATATGTTCGAACTTGGCGAAAGTTCAAAAGATGAACACACAAATCTTGGGTTACTGTTTAACGATATAAAATATAAGAAACTTTTACTTATCGGTGAAGGTATGAAGTATTGCTATGATACGATTGAAGATAAAAGTAAAGTAAGATTCTTTAATGATATTGATGAGCTGCAGGATGAATTTGATATCCTTACAAATAATGTAGAAAAAATAATAATAAAAGCATCTCGTGGGTTAAAATTAGAGAGATTAGTGATAAGTGATAAGTGATAAGTGGTTAGTGGTTAGTGATAAGTGATTAGTGATAAGTGGTTAGTGATAAGTGGTTAGTGGTTAGTAGGGAACGCAGGTATGCGTTCCCAAAACGATTAAAAGAAAGATCCTGAATAAATTTCAGGATGACAGGAAAACAGGAAATAATATGATCAGAGCAAAGATAGAAGATAATAAACTTTATGATAAATGGTTGTTTTTAGCTGTCATAAGTTTATTGATATTTGGATCTATAATGGTAATAAGCTCAGGTTCTTTTATCGCAGAATATAAATTCAACAATCAGAATTATTTTATAATACATCAAGTTACTAATGCATTGGTGGGAATGGGAGCATTGATATTCGCAATGAATTTTAATTATAAGAATTATAGTAATAAATATTTGATCCATATTGGTTTAGCAGTTACAGTGTTTTTGTTGTTGTATCTTCTTATATCAAATCAAGGAGAATCTATCAAAGGTGGAAAGAGATGGATCTTTGGTTTCCAGCCAAGTGAGTTAGCCAAACATATTGTAGTTTTTTTCTTTGCTTTTTCTCTGAACAAATACAAAGATAAGATCACAGATTACAAGAAAGGATATTTGATACATCTTGGAATATTAGCAGTAATTGTAGGACTTGTTTACTATCAGCCGGATTTTTCAACATCAATGATGATATTCATTATAGGTTACATTTTATTTTATATAAGTGGCATGAAATTATTGCATCTGACAGCAACATTCGTAACATTACTTTTACCAATCATTATAGTAATAGCAATAATTCAGCCATATCGATTAGATAGATTTGCAACCTTCTTCTCTCCAAAAGAAGATGTAGCAGGCAAAGGTTGGCAGGTTGAACAGTCCTTGATCGGATTCGGAAATGGAGGATTTGGTGGTGTAGGTCTTGGAGAATCAAGACAAAAAGAATTTTACCTTCCTGAGCCGCATAATGATTTTATCTTTTCAATAATTGGAGATGAGTTTGGATATTTGGGTACTACAATTGTGATACTATTATATATACTATTGATCCAGAGAGGGTTTGCTATAGCAAAGAATGCCCCAGATTTCTATGGATTTTTATTAGCGAACGGAATTACAATAGCAATAGCAGTTTATGCAATATTCAATATGGCAATAACAATTGGTCTAGTACCTCCAACAGGTCTTCCTTTACCTTTAATTAGCTATGGTGGAACATCTCTGATGATGACAATGTTTAGTTTGGGAGTATTACTTAATATATCATATAAATCTAATCAGCTGAAGCGTGGAAATGAGCAAAAACTTAAATAAGAAAATACATTTTATTGGTATAGGGGGGGCAGGAATGATGCCTTTAGCTATACATTGTAAAAAAATTGGTTATGATGTAGTTGGCTCTGATCTTCTTACTGATTCCTTTAAACTCTTGAATATTGCCGGAATTTTTCCTATTCAAGGTCATATAAGTGACTTAGTAGATGTTGATATAGTTATCTATTCTGCAGCAGTGAAATCAGATAATTACGAATATAAAATAGCTATAGATAAAGGGTTAGAACTATATAAAAGAGCTGAATTTCTTGGACAGATCACCAAAGCTTCCCATTCGATATTGATCTCAGGCTCTCATGGAAAATCCACAACATCAGTTATGCTTGCAGATATGCTTTACAGAGATCCTGATTTTAATATATCGGCTATAATTGGGGCAGAGTCGGTTAGATTAAATTCAAATTACTACGAAGGTGAAGATAAATATTTAATAGTTGAAGCAGATGAATATGATAAGAGTTTCTTGAAGATGTATCCGAAGGATCTTATTGTATTGAATATTGATGATGATCACTTGGATATTTATTGTGATATGAATGGTTTAATCGATGGGTTTAAAGAATTAATATCTAAACTTAATGAGGATTCTTTTCTGATATACAATGCAGATGATATAAATGTACTCTCAGCAGTTGAAGGTTCAAAAGCAAAAGGAATAAGTGTTGGGTTAAATAAAGAATCAAAATATAAAGCTATAAATATTAGTTATTCAAACTTCGGAACACAATTGGATCTTATGCAAAACGATATATACTTGGCAAAGATAGAATATAATTATTCAGGTAAGCACAATGTATATAATATGCTTTCATGTCTTGCATTATTAGCAGAGTATGGATTCACTGGAGAAGAGCTTGTTGATTTGGCAAAAAAGTTCAAAGGCTTAAAAAGAAGACAGGAAATTATACACAGAGATGAAAACTTTATCTTGATGGATGATTATGCGCATCATCCTACAGAAGTATTAAACTCTTTAGATGATATCAGAGAAAATCACAAGGGAAGAATGATAGTAATGTTCCAACCTCATCTATTCTCAAGAACGAAACAACATTTAAATGAATTTGCTAAATGTTTTGAAAAAGCAGACAAGATATTTATTTCACATATCTATCCTGCCAGAGAAAAAGTCAATCCAACTATTACAAGTAATATGATCTATGAATTAATGGATGATGAAACTAAGAAAAAGACTGAAGTATACCATTCATTCGATGAAATATATAAAAATGTTTCAGAGATAAAAAAAAGTGGTGATTTGATCGTAAGTATGGGCGCAGGTGATATCAATAAAGTAATATTTAAATTAAAGAGATTAATTGTAAAAGAAACGTAAATTAATGAGAGCAATTTATCAGATGATCGAAATGATAAAAAATATCATAGCAGAAGAAGATTTAAAAGTAAATGAATTTTTAAGTGATCATACAAGCTATAAGATCGGAGGTCCTGCTGATATTTACGTTTATCCAAAGAATAAAGATCAGTTGTTAGAATTATTACAGATATTAAAGGACGAAGACGTATCATTCTTTATCTTAGGCAAGGGGTCAAATATATTAGCTTCAGATAAAGGCTACAGAGGTTGTATCATAGATCTTACAAAATATTTCTCAGAAATAACAATAGAAAATGACGTAATAAATGTTGGTGCAGGTGCATTACTGACTACAATTGCCTTTACAGCTATTAAAAACTCTCTTTCAGGTATGGAAGAATTAGCAGGTATTCCCGGTACTTTAGGTGGGGCTTTATTGATGAATGCCGGATGCTATGGAAATGAGATATCAAATTTAGTTGAAAGTGTAAGTTTTATTAACATAGAGAATCAGATAGAAGAATTATCAATAGATAAAATAAAATTTGGTTATAGAACTTCAAGTTTAAAAGATAATATCATAATCGAGGCTAAATTAAGATTGGCAAAAGGTGACTCTGCAAAGATAAGAGAACAAACTGAAAAGTTCTTGTCAAATAGAAGAGAATCACAACCATTGGATCTTCCATCTTGCGGATCAGTATTTAAACGCCCCTTAGGTAACTATGCAGGGAAATTGATCGAAGATGCAGGATTAAAAGGAAAGAGTATTGGTGATGTGGAAGTATCTGAAAAACACGCAGGATTTATAGTAAATAAAGGTAATGCCACAGCAAATGATATAAAAGAACTGATCAAATTGATTAAAAATACAGTGAATGAAAAATTTAATATAATGCTTGAAGAAGAAGTAATTTATTTGGGTTAATACTTGAGGATAAAGTAAGCTATTTGGGGTAATAGTATGAAAATAAAAAACATATTAAGAAATATTGTAATATTTATGAAAGGTGTACTTATTTTGGCATTAGTAATGTCAATGTCTTACGGATCTTATAAATTATATGATTATTATAAACGAACTAATAAATTCGATCTAACAAAGATAATCGTAAATGATGAATTTATGCTGACAAAAGGTGATATAATTGGACAGTCCGGAGTCAAAAGAGGCATTAGAGTAATGGATGTTGACCTTGATGTTTTAAGACAAAATTTAAATAAATCTCCCTACATCAAAGACGCTGATATTCAAATAGTATATCCTGCTGCAATGGTCATAAATGTTATTGAAAATAAACCTATAGCGTATATCAACGATGAAAATGTTTTAAAATTTGTCGGAGATAATGGTAAAATCCTTGGGAAAGTAATACCAGATAAAAGCTATGATCTACCGATCATAACAGATAATGATATAAATGAAAATATAATTGATTATTTGAATAGAACATTAAAAATAAGTCAATTCGTATTCCATCAGATCTCAGAAATAAAATATACCAGAAAAGGTGTAGAGATTAACTTGGTGAAAGCGAGTGCTAATGTAATTATTGGTAGAAATGATTTTGATAAGAAGATATTATTATTAGAGAATTTTATTAGAGAAGAATATGACAATATATCATTTAGTAACGTTGATTATATAGATTTTAGATTTGATAAACAAGTAATTTTAAAAGAACGTCAAACAACTGAAAATAAAATGTAGAATCTGGAGAGATCAAAAGAATGTATATTTTAGGAATAGATTTTGGTAGTAGATATATAAAAGCAGCATTGACTATTGTTGATAATGATAATAAAGTAACTATCGTTGAAACTTTCAGTCAAACACATAAAGCTTCTAGAAAAGGGACAATTACAGATCTTGTAAAGGCTAAAGAAGCGTTTAAATCTATAATAGAAAAAGTCAGAATTAAATTTGATGAAGAAATTGATTTTTATCTCATAACAATATCCGGAGAAGGAGTTACAACTTTTACAGGTACAACAAAGATACCATTATGGAAACAAGAGAATGAAGAAAGAAGAGTTAAGATAACTAAGGCCCATGTTAATGAAGTCATAAAAACAGCAAAGTCATCATATATTACTGATAATAAAGTAGAGCTTCATTCAATACCTCAGGAATATACAATTGATGATCAGCAACCAACTCAAAATCCAATAGATATGAGTGGAGTTAAGTTGAAAGGAAGTGTTTATGTTATTCAAGCAGAAAAAACACAAAAGGAGAACCTTGCAAATATTCTAAGTGATTGCGGTATTGAAAATTACAGGATCATTTATTCACCTTTAGCAACTTCTGAAGCAGTGCTAGATGAAGATGATAAAGAGACGGGTATGATAATGATATCAATTGGAGATCAAACTACAGAATTGGTTATTTATCATGGTGGAATATTAAGAATGGCAAAAGTTATACCTTTCGGATCTTACAATATTACAAAAGATCTTAAAATTCTATTAAAAACTGATACTAAAACTGCAGATTTTATTAAAAAGAATAACGCTACAGCATTTGAAGAAGATGCTGATCCTGAAAAAGAGATAGAGTTTGAGAGCTCAGGTTTGCAAAATAAATATCCTACAGAAGCATATGTTGCTAAGATAGTAGCTTCAAGGTTAAAGGAAGTATATGATTTTGTGATACATGAAATTTATAAAGGTTCTTATCAAAGAATAATTCATTCCCCTGTTATGCTTACAGGTCCTGGAGGAAAATTAAAAGGAGCAGATAAGTTGTTTTCTCAGATGAATAATTCTAAAACAATTAATGGTAAGATATGTGGTGTAAATTTAAAAGGAAAAGAATTACAAGAAGATATGTTCACCGTCGTCGGGCTTGTAAAATACGCAGTTAATCATGATCTGATAATTTCGGAACATGAGGAAAATGAAGAATCTAAAGGATTTATTTTTAAGATGAAAAGATTCTTTGCAGATATATTCTAAATGTAATTAATAATTATATATAAACTTGGCATGGAGGATGTTATGTCATCAATGATTTTCGAATTTGATAATGAAATAAAAGGTAGTGCAAAGATCAAGGTCCTTGGAGTCGGAGGTGGTGGTTGCAATGCTCTGGACAGTATGATCGACTTTGGTGTTAAAGGTGTAGAATTTATTGCACTTAACACTGATGCGCAGGCTTTAGAGAAATCAAAAGCAGATATTAGAATTCAGATCGGTAATGAAACTACAAAAGGTTTAGGTGCCGGGGCAGACCCTGATATTGGGAAAAAGGCAATGGAAGAATCCAGAGAAAAGGTAACAAATATACTCTCTGATGCTGATATGGTTTTTATTGCTGCTGGTATGGGCGGTGGAACCGGTACTGGTGCAGCCGGTGTGTTAGCAGAGATCGCTAATGAACTTGGTGCACTAACAGTAGCTATAGTTACAAAACCTTTTAAGTTTGAAGGTAATAGAAGAATGAATAATGCGAGAGAAGGTCTAAAGAAACTAAAAGAACATGTTGACGCTTTGATTATAATTAATAATCAAAGATTAGTTCAATCTGCAGATTCGAAGACTCCATTAAAAAATGCGTTTTTACAGGTGGATCAGGTTCTGTATAAAGCAGTTAGAGGAATTTCGGATCTTATTACAGTAAGAGGTATCGTAAATCTTGATTTTGCTGATATAAA
>JAQICF010000252.1 GCA_027858795.1 Candidatus Delongbacteria bacterium
CAAGATACTATCTGTGTTGATACTCATGTTCATAGGATCTCTAACCGTTGGGGAATTCATGAAACCAAAACACCTGAAGAAACTGAATTTTCTTTGATGGAAAAGATACCGAAGAAACACTGGAGTGAGATCAATGATCTTATGGTTGCTTTTGGACAGACTATCTGCCGTCCGATCGGACCCAAATGTGAACTCTGCAAAGTTAAGAAATGCCCTGTCAGGAAGAAATGAAAAAGACGCTCAAAAGCGTCTTTTTTTATACATTATTCCAAATAATTAATTCGTAGGAACCTTGAATCTCCAGATATTGTAATGACTTGGTTCAGAACCTCTGTCTGATGAAAAATAAATATATCCATCAGTTGACCAATATGGTGCAAAATCCTCAGATGGATTCTTCGTATGCTGCTGTACAGTTCCACCTTGAGCACTCACTGTACAAATATCTGTATCCTCTTTATACTCTGAATATGATTGAAAAACGATACTCTTACCGTCAGGGCTCCAATTTGGCATTGTAGCGTATCCGTTATCTCTATTTGTTAATTGTAAAGGCAATGCTCCGTTAATTCCCATCACCCAAATACATCCAACTTCTATATTATCATCCATATCCATTTCATATGAAACGTACACTAATTTAGTACCATCAGGAGAAATTTTAGGATAACTTCCTCTTCCCAATAACTTTGTATCATTTGTTTCAATATTCTTTAGCCAAAGTTTATTTTCTTTCACTTCATTCTCTTCATAAACTATTGCATCGTAAGTTTCGCTTGTTTCTTCTGCAAAAGACTTAGGAGGTTTTCCTTCTTCATATACTACAAGTTTTCCATCTGGTGACCAGGCAGGATTATACTCATTATCACGAGTGTGTGTTACCTGAGTTCTTGCATGATCCTTAAAAGCATCTACGTGATAAATGTCAAAATTGTCTCTATCCCAGTATTGAAATACAACTTGATTGTTCGCTTTACAATAATTTGGGAATAAGAAATAATTGTTAGGTCCCGATGTCTTCTCTGAGATCCTGTTTGAGAAAACATAATCTTTCAACGATATGTTATACGATTCCTGATCTTCATCCCAAACACTATAAACAATATTCTTCTTTTCGTCTCCACCATTTGAGAACATAACACTATTCTTGCTATTTGTAACCTTTGCCAATTCTTCAAGATATTCTCCATCTGACAGCATAAGCAATCGATCAGCAGAACATCCAACAAGTATAAAACTTGCTATTATTATATAAAACACACCTTTCATAAACTCCCCTTCCTTTTTTAATTATCGTACCTAAAATAAATCATAAAGCGAAAATATGCAATCTTATTTAAAAAAAAGTAATTATTTCAGATTATTACATTTTTGGGATCTTAACATTAAAATCAGGTAATTTGTTCTTCTCTGGAACCTCAGTATTTCTTACTTTACTTTTATTTTTTATCTTATTTAAATAATTAGGCTTGTGAGCTGGATCTGCTTTGATGAGAAAATTCATATAAGTTGTATCTGGCTCTAAAGCAAATATCTCTGATAAAGCGTTATAATTATTTTTAAAGAAAGTTTCTTTGTCTACCTTTTCATCTTCTTTTAGAATTTTATAGATCGGCTTTACAAAGTATCTGGCTCTATTCGATTTCCCCTTATTTATGAACAAAGATGCATTATAAATAAAAGCGTTCAATTTCCTTTGACGAATATGCTTATTTTGCTTAAGATCGTTGATAATCTCTAATCTTTTTCTCCAGTTTTTTCTCTCTTGAGCACTTATGATGAGATTTTCAAATTCATATAATTGAAGATAATAGTATTCGCCTTCCAATTTAAAATTCTTTTGGTCAGTATATGACAATTTATCGAATATTTCACCTAACGAACGATAAATATAAAATTTTAAGATTGTTTCTATTGCTGAAGGATTTCTAGTCTCAAGATCAGAGTCAGCATCCAGATCCATACTAAAGATCACTTCTTGTTCGTTGTATATATCTTTATTAAAAGGAATACTTACTCTATTTTTTGTAGTCAAACCACAGCTTATAGTTACCATACCATTGTATTTTCCATCACTAACAGATTTTTCAATATTAATGTTAATAATTGTTTCGATATGTTCAAAATCTTTTAAAGGAAATTCCCAATCATAAGAGTTTAACTTATCTTCCAACATTTTATTATAAGGATTTAGCTTTTCTCTTGTCTCAGTATCTGCCTTTACGTACATTGTTCTCAACTTAAAATCAATTGTATTTGAGAAAACCAGTATTAGAGAAGATATTATTGATATGAATATTATTTTTTTCATTTTGAACCTAATTTATTTTATTAGTTATTACTAATAATCTAGTATTACTAAATAATTTAAAATTCCTGTATAAATTTAGCATTCCTGTAATAAATAGTCAATATATAATCCTAGTTTAATTCTTGATGTTTTTCAATATTCAAGAAGATTTTGCTCCTTGATATTAGAATTTATATTGCTTATCATTTATTAGCATATAAATTGTCATCGTAGGTAACAAATGCAAAATATTAAACTCTCAAATATTGAGAATGATCCGATCAAAGCTAAAATACTTCTCGTTGACGATGAAGAGCTTATTCTAAATTCATTAAAAATGACTTTAAAAAGATATTTTACTGTGTTTGCAACGCAAGACCCTACCGAAGTATCATCCATTATAGCAGAGAATGATATAGACCTTATTATCTCTGATGAAATGATGCCTAAAATGCGTGGTTGTGAACTTGTAGAAAGGATACATAATAAATATCCCGATATTACTAAGATCATTCTTAGTGGTAATTCTAATAAAAAAGACATTATTCGAGCCGTAAACCAAGGTCATATTTTTTCTTTTATTTTTAAACCGGTAGATGCTAGTCAGCTACTTCAAACAATCAAGCAGGGATTAGAATATAAGAAATTGAAAGAAAAGATAAAATTACAGAATTTAAGCTTAGAAAAAAAGAATGAGACACTAATCAAAGATGTTTTAAATAAAACATCAAAGATCCATGAAATGGAAAAATTTTATGAGATCGGAAAATTTTCAGCATCCATAGTACATAACTTAAACAGCCCTTTGCAAACATTGATCACAGGTTACCAATTACTTGAAGATGAAATGAATAAGAAAACTGATGTTCATCCACAGTTAAAGTCTATTATGAAAATAATCAATGATAGTTTTATAAATATGGAAGAAATGATCAAAAGTATTACAACAACAGTTAGAAATGCTAGCTTAGTGAAAAATATACCTGTCAACCTGAATGAAGTAATTGTAAATTTGATCGACAAATTTAATCTAAACTTACAAAATTCAGAAAATATTGATTTTATTACAGAATTAGATGGAAATATACCTAACATATCCGGTATAAAGGTTCACTTTGAACAAATTTTTTCAAATTTATTCAAAAATGCTATCGATGCAATGAAAGATTCTGAAGAAAAGGTAGTGACGATCAAAAGTTTTCATAGTAAAAATAGTATCTGTGTTTATATAGATGATACCGGATGTGGTATCCCCAAAAATAATATTAATAAAATTTTCAAAACCGGTTTTACAACAAAAGAATTTGGAAAAGGATCAGGACTTGGTTTACTCATAACTAAACAAATGATCAATTCATATAAAGGCACGATCACAGTTGAATCTGAAGTCGATAAAGGGACCTCATTTGTAATTTATTTCCCAAACAATATAAATAATTCATGATAAGAGATATTAAAATAGCATTGGAATCATTGGGACATAATGTATTTAGGTCTTTTTTAACTACGTTAGGTATTATTTTTGGAGTTGCAGCTGTTATTTCCATGATGTCAATTAGTGAGGGTGCAAAAAAAGAGATCATTGACAACATTAAGCAACTTGGATTAAATAATGTTATCATTGAAAACAAATCTCAGGATGATCTTAAAAATGATGATAGATCAAGGAACTTATCCAAAGGTTTAACTATAAACGATTCACATGTTATATCTGAGATCCTGGAAAATTCAATAGTTGTATCTGAGATCTTTTCATCAGCAGATATTACTATCGCATCGAACATCGTTAAAACTGATATAATTGCCACAGATGAGAAATTTTTTAAAATAAAGAACCTTGAGTTAAGAAAAGGAAGATTTTTTGACAGCAAAGAAAACTTAAATTATAAAATGGTCTGTGTTATAAGTGATAAAATTGCGAATAAAAATTTCATCGGTGAGAATCCGATCGGAAATTCAATCAAGATCAAAAATCAAAGATTGAATATTATTGGAGTATTCAAATCAAGTGCTGTTTCAAGTAAAGCCACAGATGGTATTGAAATAATCAGTAATGAAAATTCAATTATTATTCCTCTACATACAATGATCAAGCGTAAAGGTAAACCTACATATGATGCAGAAATTAATAGGATAACCATTCAAACTAAAAATGAAAATTTAGTTTTTAAGATCTCCCGCATTGTTGGTTCCATACTGAAAAGGCTTCATAATGATATGGAAGATTATAAGATCGTCCTTCCAAGGGAATTGCTGGCACAAGCCCAAAAAACACAGAGAATATTTAATATCGTTATGGGTACTATAGCTTCGATTTCTTTACTTGTTGGTGGTATTGGGATTACGAATATTATGTTGGCGAATGCATTGGAAAGACGTAAGGAAATTGGTCTTAGAATGGCTATCGGAGCAACTAAAAGATCAATTACAATTCAATTTTTAGCCGAGGCAGGCATGATAAGTCTGATCGGAGGTATTATTGGAATTGGACTAGGTATCATTATGACTTATGCAATTTCAAAATATGCTGAATGGGATACTACTGTAACCTTTATTTCTATAGTAGCTTCTTTTGCAGTTTCAGTGAGTGTAGGACTAATATCTGGGTTTTTACCTGCAAAAAAAGCTGCCAACATGAACCCTATCGAAGCTCTCCATTACGAGTAACTAACTTCCTGAGATTTTTATCTGCACTTTTCGTCTTCTCGGACCATCATACTCACAAAAATAGATCCCCTGCCAAGTCCCCAATAACAATTCACCTTCTTTTAGGATCACAGTCACACTACTACCCGTTAACGTTGACTTAATATGTGCAGAAGAATTCCCCTCAACATGACTAAAATCCATAGTTTCGAATCCAAAAGAACCCAAACCATGGATTATATCAGTTCTAACATCTGGATCAGCATTTTCATTGATAGTAACTCCGGCAGTAGTATGAGGCACAAATACTGTAACCAATCCATCATGTATACCTGATTCTTCGACTGCTTTCCTTACGGTATGAGTAATATCTATAAATTCTTCCCGAATGCTTGAGCTGATTTCTTTTTCTATTAACATAATATTTCCACTTTTTGCACAATATAAAATAATAACTATGTTCGATTCAAGGAAAATAAATTATAAATCGTGTAAATAATATTTCTTGATAAAACTATTAATGTTGGGTATTTTAAACATCAAAGTAACTCATAAATCACCCTAGAAGAAGTAATGAAACCTAAAAACACTAAATATACTCCTGAATTCAAAAAAGAAGTTTGTGAGTTTGCAATTCATGATACGATCAGTAGTTCTGCTAACTTTTATAACTTAAGTAGAATTACGGTAACAAAGTGGGTAAAAGGTTATAAATTATTTGGCGAAAATAGTTTTGCCTATAGAAAGAAAAGAACAGTAACTCAGAAAACTAAACTTGATAATGAGACTTTACTTAAAATAAAATTTCTTAGAGACACTAACCCTAAGTTATCTTTCAACAATATAATAGAACAGCTTAATCTGAATTGTGACATTTCGCTTATAAGCAGAAAGCTTAAAAAGCTGGAAGAGGAATTGAAAATAGAATTATATACAAAAAAGACTGCAACTTTTTTGTATATATTTATAAATGTACTTTCTCAAACAATTAAACATGGCGAGGTTTTATCACTTTACCAGATTAATATCTGTGATAATAATTTTGAAAATCATTGCATAGGTTTCAGTTCATTTAAAAACAATACAAATCTATGTGTTTTTATGGATTATGTTCTTTCAAATATTCAGGGTTTAGAACAATTTAAAAAAATAACTAAGATCAAGACTAACATTGAATATTTAGACCAACGTGGTTCCAGAAAAGAATTTGACAGATTTATTAAAGATAAATATAATATCGATCTTGAATACACTACCAATATCGATTTTCCAATAAATTCAAAACTAGATTATGTAAAAACTTCTAAAGTTCAAGATCTTTTTCATGAAACATATAAAAAGCTTATTAAAGATAAAAGTGTAAGAGAACTTGAAAATGGTATACTAATACCACCGATCTTTATTGATGATTTTATTCAAGATACAAATAAAATCATCAGCTTTAATAACTACTGGAATGTTCTTTCATTACCTGATCAGCAAAGAAATATTCTTGCAAATGTTATTGAAGAGATAGAAAAATTAGGTGATGCTGCAAAAATTAGTTTTGACTTTGATAATGCTCTTGAACTTTACAATAAGATATATTTAACTACATTAAACTGCGATAATGTTGATGAAGTAAAAGCTAATTCTTTAATGAAACAGGCAGATATATATTATCATTTAGATAACTTTGATCTATCGAAGGAACTTTTTAGTGATACTCTCAAATTGTCATCTAAACTTGCTAAACATGAACTATCCGCTAAAGCTTATTATTATCTCGGTATGATTAGTTACACTCTTACTCATACAAAAGAAGCTGACGAATTATTTGATAAATCATTAAAGAAATATTTAAAGAGTGAATATAATTATTCATTTGATTATTATAAAACAAATGTAAGGAAATTCATTAACTTAAGAAAATATGAAAATGCTCTAAGAAGTGTAAACTCATTTATTGAAATTGCAAAAAACAATAATAACAATTCATCTATAGCAAATGGCTATAGTTTAAAGGGTATTGTCTATTATTTTATGAAAAATTATCAACAAGCTGAGAAAATGTATTTAAAGCAAAAATCTATTTCAGCTGAGAATGATGATTTAGGAAACACTGCGCTTAGTATAATACATCTAATAAGTCTATACTCATATTTTATAGAAAAAGATCATAATGTGTTAAATGAATTGATGAATGAATTATTAAACATTACAAAAATAATTAAAAAAGAAAGCTATATTGCTGAAGCAAACTATAGAATAGGCTTGTTTAATTATAATAAACAAAAATATAATGAAGCAGAATATTTTCTTATTCTTGCAGCATCTCAATATAAAAAGTACAGTTATAATTACTTATACCTTTCGAATTTGTATTTTCTCGGTAAAACTTTTTATTTACTAAAAAAACATATTAAGGCTATCAGGACTTTAACTGAACTTATTAATCTTTCACATTTAAATAATAATCATAAATATTTGATATATTGCCATAATACTTTAGGTAAGATTTATTTTGAGAAAAAAGAAATAAAACCAGCTATTGATAATTTTAATCTATCTATTAGACTTGGTGAAAAAGAACATAATAATGCGATACTAGCAGATTCAAATAAATTCTTGGGGTTGATGTATAAAGAATTAAATGAAGCTCAATTAGCACATCATTATTTTTCAGAATCTTTAAA
The DNA here is from genome assembly GCA_027858795.1 of Candidatus Delongbacteria bacterium. Next base: position 7,612 of record JAQICF010000252.1, read on the forward strand.
ATTTTATAATATATACACAAAAAACCACAAAAATATAAATCTTTCAAAAGAATTAGAACTAATTAAGAAAGAATTATTTTTAATTGAATAGTATTTTTTAGCTATAACTTTCCAACCATTGTATACTTTAAGTATCAAAAAACGATGCCCCCTATTTTCATCATCTTTATTTAATTAGATTTTAATCGTTAAATAAAAACAACTAGGGGTAAATTATGAAAAAGCTTATTTTGGGATTATTGATCCTGACAGCAATTTTTACAGCACCGTTAAATGCAAGTTCAGATCCATACACTGATTGGGTATTAGTTGGTACTCAATGGGTTTACGTAGGTGATGGGGACATTACCGATCCTACGCCACCACCATCAAGAGGATAATAGAAAATATTGCTCGACTTGTATTAATACTTTAATAAATAAGAGGTTATGATGATGCATCATACAATCGGCACACATCCTGCTAAAAATGTAAACATAGATGTATATAATCTATTCGAAGTAAAGCAATGGTGCTTAAACCTTGAAGTTACTCCTTATGATCTCTTTAAAGTAGGTACTAGTTCAGTAAAGATCAAAGAGTACTTTAAAAAATAAACTAAATTTCTTCACATAAGTACTATGTTAATTTAATTTTCGCTCCTCAAACTAAGTTAGCATAGTATCTTATATTATTCTCAACATCTGTAATAAATTAGGTGAATTTCATGAATGATAAAAATAAGTTTAAAGTGTTATTGGTAGAGGACAACGATGATCATGCACTACTGGCAAAAATGTCATTAGATAAATTAAATCATATCTCTTTTGTTGATCATGTAATTGATGGTAAACAGGCATTAGATTATTTATTTGACTCAACATCATCTGCAACTAGAGTTCCTAATCTTACAATATTAGATTTGAATTTACCGTTTGTTGACGGTTTTGAAGTTTTAGAAGCAATTCGTTCAAATAAGAAATTAAAAGAACTACCTGTAATAATTTTAACGACTTCAAGAAATGAATCTGATGTAAAAAGAGCTGTTCAACTTGGCATAATTGAGTATTTTGTAAAACCTTTGAATAAGGAAAAATTAGAAATAATTCTCGATTCTTTACCAAAAGTTGAACTCATTAAGAATAAGTCTTTGGATAATCTAAATTGGAAAACAATGAGTTTTATTCGCTGAAGATATTAATTGATAAATAATAAAAAAAGGAGTTAGTTATGCAGCATCATAATATATCTACACATACAACTAAAAATATAAATATTGATGTGTACAATTTATTTGAAGTAAAACAATGGTGTCTTGACCTTGAAGTTACTCCTTATGATCTTTTTATTGCTTTTAAAGAAGTAGGTACTTCTGCTGTAAAAATAAAAGAATATTTCAAAAAACAATTCTAAGATCCTACACTAGATACTATGTTAACTTAATTTTCTCCCCTCCCCCAAAGTTAACCTAGTATCTTAACTTGTGTTTTTCACATAAAGATAGAATCTATGAACAGTTATTTCATAAATATTAATAAAGGTTTTTTCTATGTACGATCAACTTAATGATGAAGAATTCTGTAAAGAAATGGATAAACTCTTAAAGCAATTTTTTAGTAAAAAATACGATATTAATAAAGTCCTAGAGGATCATTTTAATAAAAGCTTATCCTCTATAAGGCAAAGATTTAAACTAAACAGAAGAACAACTATTGCTAAATATCGAGATGAAATTTTAGCTCAGATCGCAAGTAGAATGCTAAAAAGAAAAAATTGTTTTGATGTTATGCTACATTGTGGCTTTAGCAATCCCTCACATTTTGCAATGTGGTTTAGAAAAATGCACGGGGTTAACCCTTCGGAATATCTAACATACTAGATTTTTTATCGGATCTTTTTTTTATTCACTTCTTATTTCAAATAAAACAATTAAATATTTAACACCTATCTGTTCGCTACGCAAAATCCCCACCGCTTGACACTTTCGTATTTTTGCTTAATGTCAATATCGGTTTTGTATGGTATAATTTGCTATCCAATATACTTTTTATACATTCACGGCATTGGTCGAATAAGAACTCTTTTCGGTCTGCTGGTATATCATCCGCTTTACTATGCTTTTTACTATCCTGAGCTCCGTAATAATAGAACTGAACGATCTCATTCTTTAGGACTCCCAACTTGCACGGCACTAAAGTACCGTGTTCCAAGATCCCCTACGAGCGTACAAGAAGATCTAGTGCTAATTTATCCATTTTGGAAAAACCGAATAATTTCTTCCCTAGATCTTTTAACGATGCACCAATGTGATAAACATTTATACTATCAATAATAACAAATCTATCATGAGATTGCTTAAATATTTTTATTTCAATAGGAAAATATTGTTTCTCGAACTTATCAATATCCTGCTTCAGCTTTTCTGAAACCGAACTGGTTAATATTTTTACTTTGACATTCTTTTTGACTTCTGTAAGATGTATTAAGACGGAATTGTCTATATAATTATCTATAATAGTTAAAGATTCCTTTGCACTTTTAAAAAGATTGGACACAAAATTATACGCATAAAATATTTGACCTTTGAAGAATATTCCCTGCTTTGGGATAATATCTGTATGAATCTGCAAGTCAATGTTATCAACTTTTTTTATAAGTGAGTAAAGATTATCTTCTATTCTGTTAATTCTGTTATTGAGTGAATAGCCTTTTAATAAATAATCTTTTAGAACACTATTAGCCCAAATACGAAATTGTGTACCTTGTTTGGATTTAACTCTGTAACCTACGGAAATAATAACATCAAGATTATAATATTCTACTTTTTGGGTTTGAGTTTTTCCTTCAATAGCACCGTGTTTCATGGTTGTCGCAAATTTTGCGACAACCACTTTTCTATCTAATTCCCCTTCGGAAAAAACATTATTTATATGTTTTCCAATTGTCTTTATATCTCTGTTGAATAAAGCTGCTATTTGATTTCTGTTTAACCAAACCGTATCATCTTCAACTCTTACGTCTATATGCATAGCCAGTTCATCTGACTGATATAATATTATCTCATTTTTCATTTTACATCCCTATTCATTTTTCACATAATAGGAATATAAACATAGCATAGTGTCAAATAGTGACCTTTTGGTATTTCTTTTGTGATTTTATTAATAAAAAAAAACCCCTGTAGGAGCTTTTTAAATTTAGAAATTAGAAGTTAGATGTATTTTTCCATTTACCGTTGCTTTCCAGACTCACTGGCTCTTGCCAGTCAAGGGGATTAGATCCCCTTGTTGCAACTTCTATATTCCTGAATTCATCTTAGGATTTTTTATGTGATGTACACAAATGACTGTGTTGGTGTTTTGTTAAAATCACTTTTAATATCCAAAGGGATTTCATACTTCTTTGGTTCTTTGATCTTTATTGCAAAACCTGTTTCCCTTAAAAAATATTCAAACTTTTCTTCATTGTAACCTCCTAATAAAATATCTTATAATACTATTATCGAATATTTTAGAGTGGAAAGCAAGAGAAAAAGCTGGGTACTCATATATCCATTTGCTTTTTCAATTCTTCCTTACTTGGCAATATCGTTTGAAATTTACTCGCAAATATTTGATTATTATTTTTGGGTAGAGTCATCTTAACTACGGCATTATTCTTTTCCTTACATAAAATTATTCCGATAGTATCATTCTCTTCTTTGAGTTTAACCATTCTATCGTAATAATTAACATACATCTGCATTTGTCCGATATCCTGATGTTTTAGTTTACCTATTTTTAGATCTATCAAAACAAAACATTTTAGTATTCTATTATAAAATACGAGATCAACGATGAAGTGTTCCTCATCATAACTAAATCTTACCTGTCTTCCAGAAAACAAAAATCCTTTACCAAGTTCAAGTATAAAATTTTGTAATTTATTAATAATTTTAGTTTCAAATTCAGTTTCAGAATATTTGGTATGCTCTTCAAGGTTTAAAAATTCTAAAACATAAGGATCCTTAATAATATCTATTGGAGCTTCAGGTTTATGGTATTTTTTAAGATTATCTTTTATGACCCCCTTTTTATCTTTACTGACACTTATCCTTTCAAACAGAGCTGAATCATATTGTCTTTTTAATTCTCGAACAGACCAGTTATTGAGAATTGCTTCCTTTTCGTAAAATTGTCTTTCATCTTTGTTAATATGAATGAGAAAAACATAATGTGACCAGCTTAAAGTGAATTTCCTAGACAGTGTCTGTGATTTCTTCTCAATCCCCAAAATCCCCGACAGTGTCGAGGATTTTGAATAAACTGAATAAAATAGTCTCATTCTCTCAAGATTCTGGACAGAATACCCTTTTCCAAATTCAGATATTAAATTTTTACTGACTCTTTTTAAAACACTCTTTCCATATTCCGCTTTACTTTCTCCCTTCTGAACTTGTTCAACGATTAATTTCCCAATCTCATAATAGGTATAAACCATCGCAGTGTTGACGGTTTGTATAACACTTTTTCTTGCTTCAGTTATTAGCTGCTTAATCTGATCAGTTAAGGATATCTCAATAATATTCATTCCCTCTCCTACATTTCTTACTTTTATGCAATATATGAAAGGCAAAGTGTCAAATAGTGACCTTTTGGTATTTTATTTGTGATTTTATTAATAAAAAAAAGCCCCAGTAGGTGCTTTTTTTGACTTTAATTGTCCATTATTTGATTTATCCTTACCTCACCAACCAATAACTTCATTTGTTGAATTGCAATCTTATTTAATTTCACCAACCTTTCCGATTGATTTATTCCTTCATTGATAAAATGAATTTGAATATCTCCATTGTTTTGCAGTTTTACCAAATAGTGCCATATTTAAAACATCTGCTTCACTCGCGTAAATATACTTGATCTGTTTTTCTATTAATATATCAGGTATTAACTTCTCTCTAATTGCACTTGTGTGAATACGGTAATTTACTTTTGCAAGTGTTCTTTGTAAATTCCAATTAAGAGATAATCTCTTATTTTCATCATCTTTTAGCCTTTGAAATTCTTTTATCAGATATAATTTAAATTCGGGACTAAGCCATGTGCCAAACTCAAAAGCAATATCCTTATGAGCAAAAGTACCACCATACCGACCTGCACTAGCTTTAATTCCTTTTGCATTTGTTTTACTAATCCACTTCTTTGCGGATAAATAAAATCTATTTGTACCTGATTCCTTTCTAATTCCCTCGAATTCGAGGGAATTAAAATCAATGTTATTAATTTGCTCCCAAACAGCTAAAAATTCACTTGAATATAAACTTTTTATTTTATTATCTCTATTATTTTCATTGCTTCGTTCTTCATTTTCGAAAAAGCGAATAATTTCTTACCCAGATCTTTGATAGATGCTCCAATGTGATACTTTTGAAAACAGATCTGAAATAAAAACATGTGCATCAAAAATCTGACCTTCAAAGAATATTCCCTGCTTAGGTTTTAAATCTTTTGCTTCAATAGCTTTAAAGATTTTTTCAAACTTTTGATCCGTTACTATCTGTTTTTGCTCTACTTTGTCTAATCGTTGAAAAACACCAGCATTTGTTGATAGAAATTTCTTCAATTTAACGAATGCCTGCATGATTTGTATACTCACATTAATCGCAGTCCTACTGCGTAAAATTGCAGATAGCATGGCTACTCCTTGCTCTGTAAAAACAAAAGGAAGATATCGTCTACCACCACGTTTTTCTTTTGAGGTTTCAATTTGCAACCTCAAACTTTTATACTCTTCTTCTGTAAGTTGAAATCTAAAACTATTTGGAAATCTTTCGATGTTTCTTTTAACAGCTAAATTAAGATTTTTTGTTTCAACATTATACAATTCTGCAAGCTCACTATCAAGCATTACTTGCATTCCACGAATTGTAAATATCTTATCCTTTAATACTAATTCCTCGGACTTTTCAATTTCATTCTTTTGCATATCGTCTCCTACATTTCTTACTTTTTATTCAAGATACGAATGGTACAGTGTCAAATAGTGACCTTGTGGTATTTTTTTGCGATTTTATTAATAAAAAAAAGCCCCTGTAGGAGCTTTTTAAACTTAGAATTTAGAAGTCAGATGTTAGAAGTTGGCATCTTTTAATCTTCTCCTTGGACATTGGAAATTCCTTGTTCGATATTGGATATTCACCTCTTAGTTTTTCTTTATTTCATCAAGTCAAACAAAAACCCAGCCAATCCATGAGCCACCTCATACCTCATACCTCATACTTCATACCTATCTTTCCCCTTCTCTCTTGGAAGTTTTAATTCTTTTAAGATCTATGTTGTATCTTTTTTATGTGATGTACACAAATGACTGTGGTGGGGTTTTGTTGAAATCATTTTTAATATCTAAAGGGGTTTCATATTTTTTAGGTTCTTTGATCTTTATTGCAAAACCTGTTTCTTTACCTTTGTAGTATTCAAAAAAGAATTCTTTATTGATCCCGGAATCCTGCTCTGTAATATTCCATAGATCATTGATACTACTATTTAAAATTCTTTCTATCTCAAATTCGCCAATTACTTTTTGAACAGGTGAAGAGGAATAAACAACAATAGTTTTGATATTCGGATTTTTGAAAATACTACGCCTGAATTCGTACTTTTTTGTACCTGCAAATATCTTATTGGCATATTCTGGTTTAATCGACAATAATACTTTCATTTGTATTTGTTTCCCTTAAAATCGTTTCAAAATGTTCTTTCGAGATTTTCGTAAAGCCTCTTGGAGCAGAATTGACATCAGCAATAATACCCAAATCGATCATCTTTTTTAAATTTATTCTTTTAGGTAATGTATAGCAATACAAAAAATTTACAATAAAAGGAGGATTATTGGGATTCTCATTCCACCACTCTAAAAGTTTTTCATCTGTAAATACGCTTCTCTTTCTGCATTTTGTAATAAAATTCTTCGAATTCTTAAATGAGAAAACAGTACTCTCTACAATACCTAAAGTAGTGATGACACTCTTGTAATATCCACCCGTCCTGTAAAAAATTATAAGATCTCCTTTTTTGATATCCCTTTCATATGATCTTGATATATACACTTTCTTAATCGCATTTCTATGTGGACTTTCTTCTATATATTCTTCTGGTCTTTCGTTGTTTAATAATGAATCCGGTAATAAATCACTATGATACTCTGGTTTTATTGGAACTAAAAAAATTGAATTGTTTTGTGACATATACGGATATGTTATCTTAGGTTCATCTATATTGAAATTAGGATTATAATTCCTTTTATACACAACTTCTTCTCCGTTCTCAGTGACTTTAATACCGTGATACTCAAAACCCCAATCCTCAAGTATTCTTACAAGCATTTTCCTTTCGATATCTTCCTCAGATATAAAAATAGTTACATAAATTTCTTTTACCTTATTTCTCAAAGCATTATCAAAAACAACTTTCATAAATCTTTCACTTAATCTATTGCCTGTACTTGTTATTTTGAAAGTGCCTATCTTTAATCTCTTTTTGGGTAAGAATTGAGGAGTGATATCAGAATAACTTTCATCACCTTCGTTTTCTACTTTTAAATATAGAAATGATGTAACAACACCATCTTCTAGAGTCACATATACAGGTTCATCTGATTTTTTTAGGTACCATTTATTGAATTCACAGTAATCTTCTCTAAAACTATCGAAAAACGGATCGGTTACCTCAATATCTCCAAACTTCCTCTGCTTAACAGCAAGTACCTTATATTCAACCAGCCCAGGATTTTCATCCAATACCTTACCGATAAAGGAAGAAATCGTAAACACTCTATCATCAATGTCTAACAATTTGGCTTTAGAATGTATCTTACGATCTTGAGTTATTAGATAATCTATCCTTTCAGCAAAAATTTCATTAAGCAATAATGTATCATTTTTATCGTTATCGGTTGTATCATGCTCATCAGAAACAGTTTTCACTTCATCTCTTAATGGTGTTACAGTCTGAAGTTGCTCATAGCTTTCAAGCTTTATACTAAAAGTTTCAGCTGTATCTAGATTACTGTTCTTTTCAATCTCTTGAAGAGTTATAGGATGCACACATTTATCAAATTTCCCTTTATCTAATAGATTAAATAGTTGCCCTATTGACTTATTTAAAATACGATGGGATTCTCTATGAATTATAATATTTGTATCAAGTAATACTTTCATCTATTCTCCGTATTTTATTGCAATATACTAAAAGCAAAGGGTCATATAGTGACCTTTTGCCTGTTCTTGAAATCAATTCTCAATTGCCTATTGTAAATTGTCATTTAGAAATTAAAACCATAAACATACCATAACGCGCCTGGATAATCTGGATCATCACCACCTGGATGTGAATCACATCTGTGTTTTTGTGCTAATTCGGTTTCCATTTTTTGAGCATCATTTTTGCTATTAAATGGACCAGCTAGTACCTGCCAGTCTCTCAATGTTGGATATTGTGATTCCCAATATGCTTTTCGTTGATCTAAATTTGTTGTCATACCTATTCTACATCCCATTTTCATCTCGTTCATTTATCTTTAATCTAAATCGTTATAAATTATATTTTCTTTAATTGCTCTTATATAACCTTCAAGTCCCGGAAAAAGTGTTTCTGCATTTATATTATGTTTATTCAAATATTCATAAATATCTTTACACCATTCCCTTGGATAAGTTATTTTAAGTGCATTGACATCATCGTTTTTAAAATACACATTATTTATTAATGATTCGACATTAGTCATTGCGTTCGTAGGAATCATAAAAAGCCCTTGTTGAATTTGAATACGAGTATTTGATTTTCTAGGTCTATAAATTTCCAGTATTTCTTTTTTATTGTCTCTAAAATGGTCGTTATGAAAATTTATTATCGTACTGTAGTCATTTTTGTAATATTCCTGAGGTAAATGTCGTTTATATTTTTTGGGATCTAATTTTTTTATCTTTTTATCAGTTTTTTCAACGATAATTTCATTTATATCAGTAAAGTTTTCAGCTTTCAATGCATAAATTGCAGATCTTTTTGTTTTAACTTCTTCTGATAAAGAAAAATATAGCGCAACAAATGGAGAAAATGTAAAATCAATTATATGAGTATGGGCACCAAAATGTTGTAAGAAAGATAATTTACTAAAACAATCATCTTCTTCACTAATTTCGTTAGTAAGCAAATGTAATCTTCCAACTAGTTCATCTAATAAATACCATTTACCAAATTCTATTTGATTCTTTATACTCATATACGGATGAACTTTAATATGTTTTTCAGCTAATCTTAAATAAGAAGATTTTAATTCCCAAGTCGCATCTGATTGACCACGGAAATAATATGTATCTTTAAAATTTTTATTCAAATACTCAATTAACCGCATAAAATTTTGTCTTTTTGTAAATTTTTTTGGTGTTATCATAGCTATCCTTATTTCTTCAACGCTTCCAATTTTTCATGATATTTTTCGTATATTGACATATCTTGATTAAAATAATTACTCATAACTATTTGGAAAGGGTGATTCCAAAGTGATGAAGGACTAAGATTAAAACCTTTATAAGATAAACCACTAGTGTGATAATTCAGCATTTGAAAATCAGTTCCAGTAGATCTTCTAAATATATCTTCTTTAACATCTGGGAAATCAGCTATAGATAAATTAAATTTTTCGATCAATTTATTATCTATTTCGATTATATAATTAATCCAACAGCCAATCAGCTTCATAACTGGATAAAAATCCGTTTTATATTTAGATTCAAATTTTTCATATGTTTCTAAAACTTTTTCAATAATATTTGCAATTACTTGTACATTTTGTTCTTTTTCATCTTTAATGCTGAACAAGTATAATGCAAAAGAGTCTAAAAAGTGATCTTTTAAATGATGTGATAAATATATTTTTTTATCTGTTTTTAGAGTATAACATTTCTCCGTATTCTCTAGAACCAATTCAAAAACATTTTGTACATGCTTATCTTTATCTACATTCAACAAATCAATACTAAACAGTACTAAGAAAGTAAATTCTGAATAAAAATCATATACTGAGGGTTCGTTTTTATCAAAATCTATTAAAATAATATTTCTATAAAAATGCAATAGCTCAGCAATATAATGATTTACATTTATTTTTTGTTCATCTTTTTCTAATTTACCTAAATTTAGATTTGCAATATCCCAAATAAAAGAATCTACACCAAATAGAGCGGGATAAATTACCATTAAGTTTTTTGATTTGTTTTTTACTTCGATAAATCCTTTTGCAAAATCATTAAAAAATCTTCGAATATGGTTCATATCAGAAAATACATTATCTAACTCAGCAAATTGTTTTAACAATATGATAAACCTCTTTCGTTTTATGCCTACTACATTTCTATAATTCATACTTGCCCAAAACCCGTGAGGTCCTTCTAGGTTCTTAAATAAAAATTCCTCTATCTTATCTAGAAAAGTAATGTAACTGTTCTGTGATATATTGTGGTTCTTATCATGTTGGTAGATATGCTGCGAAAAAACATTTATTATGTCATGGCAAACTGATGTTCTTTTTAACTGAAATGTTTTGTAATAAAAATCCACTAAAAGGTACAGTAAATGTTTGTCATAATTTCTATTGATCTCCCCTTTTTTTGTATCATTATGGAAAACCATGGAAGTATGGCCAACAGACTTTACCAAGTATTCATATAATTTTTCATTATAACTATCTTTAATGCTTCTAAAAACAAATTCATAATTATCATTCAGAGAGCTTAATAGTTCCTGTTCATCTTTAAATAAAATTTTATTAGTTTCGATCAAGTGTCTTTCAACTAATCTTGGTATTTCGTCTAATATTTTCTTAGTTATTACAAAGTCGTTTTTATTAACTATAGTAGATATCAGATTTTCAAAAAGAATATTCATTTTTAGAATTAAACCATCATAGTATTTTTTAGAAATACTTCTAGCATTACCTAATTTTGAAGTTATTCTAATATAGTTTTCTAAATTCCCTGAAATTAGTTCAAAGTAATTCTCACTACTCAAAGAATAGATAGTACGTATTGCTAAAGGAAATAAAATTAAAATACTGCTTATTAATGCAACAATACTAAATAAATTGTGCGGGAATTTCAAACAATAGAAATCAAAGAAAATATGGACAATCAACAAACCGATAACATACGCGAATATTGCAAAATAATATCCTAAATGTTTAATATAATCAGATGTAGATAAATTAAAGTTACTGATTTTACTTATGTATATCCCTATTAACGAGAATAATATTGTAATAAGAAAAGTAAAAATATTTATTGAGACGCCATAAATTTCAGAATTAAAAAGAGACTCAAAATTGACAGAGATTAAATATTCCATAATATTAGCTTCGAATAAGTATAATAGAAGCGTAAAAATAAATGTGAAAAATAATATTGATATTAAAATATTAAATGATGTTTTTTTATAATTAATTTCGATTTTCATTCTCTCCCCTCAACAATCCCAATTTCTTCCTCACTCAGCCCATAAAGCTCATAAACCATTTCATCGATCTCAGCTTCGGTTTTGCTAATATCTTCCCACTCATATTTCACACCCTTATTTCTCAACTCATCAACTTTGGGAATTGTAGTCTATATTCTTACTACTAAATTATATTGTAATTGAATCATGTATAAAGTGCAATTATATAATTAAATTTTTAGTAAAATAATAAAATCAACCGTGTCGTAATTATGGACGATAATTCGTACTATGACAATTAGGACAAGGTGGTAACTTATCTGAATTATCATCAAGCGTTACTTTCTGCCCACATTTTGTACAAGTATATGTACCTTTTCCAGGTTTTTCTCCGGTTTTTGACATATTAAGCTCCTTTGTTTTGTGTTTATCTAAATGCTGAGTGGTTTAGATTCTACTACTTCAATTGCTAACTTCTGCACACTATCCAAATACCAGCTTATACAATTAACTCTCTTGTTCCACCTTCTGGTAACCCTACCTAACGGAATTTCAAATGTATAATCCTCATTAGAAATATTCATTTCTTTTTTTAATAGATTTCTCATCGGATCAACAATATCCCTAATTGATGTTATTATAAGGTAAATATCTGTGTTCTCAGAATAGAACTTTTTCAATTTTTTGATACATCCTGGGGTATCTGTATCAGATTGGATTAGAACTTTAATATTTGCCTTCTCGAGAATACATTGAAAATCTCCCCTTTCAGGAATTACTTTATAAATTTCCTTATAATCAAATTCATCCCTCATTTTTTTTGCCAATTTTAAAATTGATTCAGATTTCCCAGTATTTGGTGCACCTCCAAAAAATAAGTATTTCATATTCCTTTCCTTTTGAAAAAATTAGAACAACATACTCTACATTAGGTTGTTTTACATCCCAATGCCCAATCACCTCCAATTACAATAAAAATATTGCTACTTAAATTCTGTTTTTTGAATTCTTTCTCTATCCAATCAATAACTCTATCCCTAAGATCACCTGCACTTTCTATTTGAGGGCTATCAAATTCTCCGAAGTATGTATTATTAGGCAGTTCAATTACTTTGTTCTTATCAGACTTCACACTTTTGTACAACTTGATCGATTCTAAAAGTTTCGTGATCTCATCATAATCAACATCTTCTGAATTATGAATATCAAATGTGACTGTTACTGTAAAACTCATAATTTCCTCCTGTGTTATTTATTAAATATCATTAAAGCAAAGATAATCAGCGAAAAATATAATAAATTCCCATAAATTATTTGCTAATGGTTTTTATATAAAAGAATTTTTTACTGTTCGATAACTGCGCAGTCCAGCTTGTTCCACTATAGTTTCCTGAAATATCTTCAGTGAATCCATCATATGGGTCTTCTGAAGAATAAACTTTATAATCATACAGCCATCCTGCATCATCCCAACTAATTAAAATTTCACTATTTAATAAATCCGTTAAAATAGTAATATTTTGCGGAGTAGGTGGTGGCTCTACATATCCAGTATCATATAAACTAAATTCACTTTCTACTAAATGACATTTTAATTTTACGAAATAATAGTAAATATTGTTTGGTTCCACATTATAATCATCCCAATATTGATTTGGTGTTACTCCATCAATAATTTCATCAGCATCATTCGGATCCGGTGTTAATCCCCTATATACTCTGTAATAATTTGTATAACTAGGATTAGAACCCCATATATCCCAAGTAAGATGAATATGATCCTCGTAAGTACCACTGCTTGCATTTACGTTATCAGGAGGAGCTATATACCAAAATTCATTTGAATAAATATTTGACCAATTTCCGTAATTATCTGATGCTTTAACATAAATATTATTTGACCCGGGATCTAAATCAATCTCTCTGCTCCATTCCGGTGACATGAGATGTTGTCCAATATCGCTAAAGCCTGTATACCAATAGCTACTATTGTCAGGATCACATTTGTTTTTACCTTTACAGATACTACATAATCCGTAGTATCATACACAAAACCTTCTGCTGTGATCGTATTATCAGAAAACATATCTCCATTTTCCGGTGATATGATCTGAACTGTGGGTATTTGAGCAAATACAATTCTTGGAACTAAAAGTATCATACAAGCAATGAGAAGCAGATTCTTATTGTGTAATAACAACATAATTACCCTCTTTCTTATTATCATTATGTGATTTCTTTGATGATTATTTACATTTTCATACCTTTGTATAGTTATTTCTATGATAAGAAAATATGCAAATTTACTTCACCATGAGTGCTTTAATAACTTTACTGTAATTTGCTGTTTTCATTACAACAAAATACATTCCAGTAGTGACTGTGTTACCTTTACTATTTTTTCCGTTCCAATTAACTGTGTAACTACCTGGATCTTTCAATTCATTCATAAGATTCCGAACTATCTCACCATTGTAATTAAATACACTTATGCTGACATTGTTTTGTTTAACAAGATCGAATGAGATGGTTGTTTCAGGATTGAACGGATTCGGGTAGTTCTGATGTAGTTGAGTAACTTTTGGAAGGTTTAGTTCTTCGATACCAACAAATGATGTGATGTTCCATGAAATACTGTCAGTTTCAAAACCATCACTTACGATAGCTTTAATTAGATATCCACCATTTTCATTAAATGTGTGATTGAAGTCAGGACTATTATTAATTTGATTATCATTTTCAATAAACCAGTTATAATAAATCATATCACTCACATCTGGATCATATACAGTAATTTCAAATAGAACTTCAGGTGCAACATTATATACTGACAATTCCTGTTGAACTGGTATAAATGATGTGATTACAGGTGCAGTGTTTATCGAGAGTGACCAGATATTTGAATAAGAACTTTCTCCTGTAGCATTCTTCGATCTTACTTTCCAGCTGTGTGAACCAGCAGTTAAATTGATTGATGGTGTGTAACTACTGGATGTAATAGAGTAAACACTTCCATCAATATCAATATCATAACCTGTAGCATAAGTGACATCATTCCAGTCAAATAAGGGAGTCTTATCAGTAGTTGTCATTCCGTTTGTGGGAGCTATCAATGTTGGAGTTATTGGTATAGGGTTTTGAACTGTTACAATCCAGTTAGAACTATAAGCACTTGAACCAGAAGCATTCTTAGCTAATACTTTCCAATTGTGAGATCCGAGTGATAAATTACCTGACGGAGTGTAACTACTAGACGTAACTGAATAAACATTACCATCAATGTTAATATCATAACCTGTAGCGTATGTGGCATCATCCCAGTCAAATGAAGGAGTGGTGTCAGTAGTTGAACTTCCATTTGCTGGTATTGCTAATATTGGAGTTGGTGGAATAGGATTTTGCACTGTTACAATCCAAGATGAGGTATATGAACTATTACCAGTAGAATTCTTAGCTCTTACTTTCCAATTGTGAGATCCGAGTGATAAATTACCTGATGGAGTGTAACTACTAGATGTAGTTGAGTTAACGCTTCCATCAATATCAATATCATAACCTGTCGCGTAGGTTACGTTATTCCAATTAAAATAGGGTGTTGCATCGGTTGTTGAGCTTCCGTTGGTTGGTGATGCTAATGTTGGTGTTCCTGGAATAGGATTTTGTACTGTTACACTCCAAGACGAGGTATATGAACTATTACCAGTAGAATTCTTAGCTCTTACTTTCCAACTGTGCGAACTGATTGACAAATTGCTTGATGGTGTGTAACTACTAGATGTAGTTGAGTAAACGTTTCCATCAATGTCGATATCATAACCTGTTGCGTAAGTTACGCTACTCCAGTTAAAATAAGGTGTTGCATCGGTTGTTGAGCTACCGTTTGACGGAGTTTCTAATGTTGGTGAGTATACTACATTTACAGACTCAGCATCTTGAGGAAAATTATGACCATTATCCATAGCAAAGTAATATATAGTTTCCGAACTACTAAGATTTACATCAAATTGGAATGTATAAGACGAATTATCTGGATGTTGATCTTGTGCGGGGGAATACTGCCAAGAATTACTGCCTATTTTATAGCCAATGTAATGAATTCCTGATTTATCTTCTGCAGTAATAGTAATTTGTACATTTGAACCCTCTGGAACATATGAAGCTTCGTAAGTTGGGTAATCTACTTGGGCTTGCCAATTCATTCGAGTGCTGGTACCTCCTGCATAACCTGATTGGACAATTGGAGCTAGTTCTTCATTTGGATCATCTCCCCATTCATCCCAAAAATAATTGTGATCATCAACATTACTAACTTGACTAATGTCAAAATTCTGTTCCTGTCCATTTTTCCCCCATACCCAATAACCATTGAATTCATAACAATATTCTACAAGTCCATCACAGCGTAAATGGTCTATTTCGTTTGGATAAATATTAGTGTAAGTTGAATTATGCCTAAGAGCATCTACAGTAGGAAATACAGGATATCCTATGTCCCTTCCAATTAAATAAACTGCTGTATTCATAACATTATGTCTTCTAGAGAAAGTCATATCGTAACCAGATAAGCTTGCGTTAATTGTATGAGCACCCCAGTACGTGAGACCATCTGGATTGTCTTGCATACTTGACCAATAATTATGTTTTACTACCTCAGATGTACCACCCACTTCAATTATCCTTAAGTTATGACCAGAATCCATTCCTGCACAGAGACCAGTATGACCGATCCAATCTAATATTCCTGCCCAAGTAAATCCATTATCTCTATAACCGGGATCAGCATACTCTTGAGTTTCTAAATTGGCCTTAGTATTTAAATAAGAACTCTCTTTGGGTTTTGTTTTAATATTACTTTTATTCTGTTTGAGTTCAATCCCATTGCCGATATTATTTATAAAATTTAGTTCATACTCATAGATCTTGTTTTCTGGAATTTTTAATAGAATCTCTTTTGCTTGATTTTTGTTTATTTTGTGTAATAATACGCACAATATTTCCTTAATATAAATTTCGTTTTTTGTCTCATACAACAAATCAAATAAAGATTCAGTCAATTTCCTATAGCTAATATTCTTCATCTCTCTTTTATAATTAACCTTATACCCATCATAAAATGGTTTAAATGCTTTAATTGCATAAAGAAGCATTTCATCATCTTTTTCTGTAATTATTTTGTATATAAGATTGTTTAATTTTAATAATGCTAATTTTGTGTAAAGTCCATTAAATTTATTTTTGTTTTCAACAAGAAATTTTAAAATAGATCTATTTCCAAAATCTGTTAAAGCAGTAATTCCTGAAGCAAATACATACTCATCTTCTGTTTTTAAAGTTATTTCCTTAATTTTTTCAATTGAAGAAAATTCATTTAAATAAGCAAGTGCTTGAAATAAAGATCTTAAAATCAACGTTTCATTTTCAATATTAGGTTCATTTAGAATTTTGTTTAGTTCAAAAGACAAGTCTTTAATTTTTAAGTCCTTAGCACTTTTGATTGCCGTTACTCTAACTTTTTCATCTTCATTTTGGTTTCTTAAAATACTTTTTATGGCATTAATGAATTTAAGTCTTTCTCTATTCACTAACACTTTTCTAGATTCTAACTCGAAAATTATATCCTTGGAAGTTACAATAGACAAAATACGCAAATCATGATTGTTGTTTTTTTGAATATTAATTATAATACTTTCGAAACTGTTTTTTAAGTCTTCTGATTCAATCTTTTTCAATGACACCCTAGACATATAGGTCAAAAAATATATTCTATTAAAATTCTTCATATCATTTTGAAAGTCATCTAAAATTATATCTAACGAATTGTCATAATCTTCTATTATAAATTTATCCAAATGTATAGCAGCATATACAAAAATATTAGAATCTAATCCTGTTTCCGTTACTGCTGCACTTCCGACATTTATCAAATCTTTAATTGATAAGGTGTTAAAATATTTGTCCAGTTGAATATTATCGTTTATCTCACCACTTAAGATTTTATTAGTTAGAACATTGTAATGATAATCACTTTTATTAGATTCAGCATATCTTACTTCCTGCCCTAAAGTATTGTTGCCCAATCCCAAAAACAGGATCAACACAATGACGATATTGATCACATTATACTTCTTCATACTTTACTCCTTATTTATATTTTTCACTTCCCCAATACATTCTTTTCCGCATTCAGTTCAACCACAAGAACATCTTCATCCCGAATCAAACTTGATAACCCACCCTTTCCCTTTTCAATCTTACGGCGCTCTATGCACCTTCTTCTTATTCTTGGGTTCTGTAGCAGGTTTACCTCCATGTTTCAATGCAAAACAATAAATATTTGCCATCACCTTCGAAACACCATCTTTAATACATATTTTCATGAATAATTCATCAGCTTCATTCCCCCACTACCCCTTCCCATCCATTCTCCTCAACATACTTCTTCAAATTCTTAGGCCTATACTTCAAATCCTTATCCCAACGAACTTTCACAGACTCATGAATCAAGATATCACCTTTCTTATGCCTAATAGGACGGTAATATTTCCTTTTAACTCTATAGAAACTTCTCCTAGAATTATGCAAAGTAGCCAAAGGATTATTACTAATATCTTTAACCAAATGAGATTCAACTGACAAACCTGCACCACCAGCTTCATTGATCATCCAATCAAACGCAATATCAGAAAGAACCGTACCGTCCTTATCAGGTTTATAACTACCCCCAATATCACTATGAGCTCCACAAAACCAAACCTGCTTCATGTCCATATCTTCTCTAGGTTTCCAGATAGTCGGTACGAAATCTGATCTATGCTCATCAATAGCCATCGCATGTCTAGCAATACAAACATTCTTACCGATCTTATTATCATAAAATTCATCTTGATCATCAAACAACCCTAGAAAGGAAATAGGAATTCCCATAGCACCAACAGTATCCCAAACACCTACAAATTTAATTTCTCTTGATGGGTGAGAGTGGTCATTTCTAAATTCAACCGACTTCTTACCTTTCGGACCAAAATCTTTACCAGGTTTTTTGTAATGCTCAAAAGCTTTCTGAATCAACGGAGCATCAGGTCTCTTGATAATACCACAGTTATTAATCAATCCACATAAACAACGAATAGTATAAGCTCCTCTACTGAAACCAAAGAGGTAAATTTCATCACCTTCAGAGTAATTTTGAACAATGTAGCGGTAATCATCAACAATATTCTTATGCAGACCCCTACCGGTTGTACCGCCTACAACTTTATCGTAGTAAGAACCAACACCCCAGTCATAGAACACCTGCTGAGGAGCACCATCCGATCCAATAGGTTTGATACCTCGTGCTAAACGCAGAACATTTGTAGGAAAATCTTTCTTCAGATCCTTTTCCGGACGATTCCAAGTGCCATCTGCACAGATAATAATTCGCTTTTTAATAGGTTAGCTCCTTTATAATAATGAGTATCTAATAAAATAACATTCTTATAACCAATATTCAAGAACCAGAATCGACAACACATTTTGACAACACATTTTGACAACACATTTTGACAACACATTTTGTGAATTCAGAATTCAGAATTTAGAGATGTTCTTATAAAACGATTTAACTATAAGCTCTTACGACTTCAAAATGATATCATTAATCATACTTTTGCAAATCGCACTATATTATCTTATCTTTCATGTATAATTCAATCGAAAATACTTTAAATATTATTTCAACAAGGATAGGCAATGAGCGATCTGTATGATAGTATTAAAAAGGGAAGAAATTTAATGAAGGCTGATTGGTCTGATTTTAAAGATTTGAAAACTGATCAAAGAAAAAAAGTTGAACATCCAGCTGTAGTAAAACCTTACGATAATTCAAAGTTAATTGATCTACCTGAACCTTTAAGAACTGACAGGATCGTTTCAGATATTAATGAACTCATTCAGTCCAGAAGAAGTCATCGAAAATTCACAAATGAGAAAATGTCTCTAACTGAGTTATCCTATCTACTTCATTCGACACAAAGAATCCAGAAACTTGTTAAAAAAGATACAGCTACTTTACGTCCGGTTCCTTCTGCTGGAGCCAAGCACCCTTATGAAACATATCTTGCAATTTTAAATATTGAAGAACTTAAGAAAGGTATTTATCGCTACTTGCCTGATGTTCATAAATTACTTTACCTTCATACATATAGAGACCTTAAAAAGAGAATAAATCTTTCAGTTAACGATCAGAAATTTACAACAAAGAGTAATGTCGTGTTCTATTGGAGTTGTATTCCTTACAGATCCGAATGGAGGTATTCTATAAAATCTCACAAAGCTATGCTACTTGATGCTGGACATATTTGTCAGAATTTATATCTTGCTGCTGAGTCAATGAAATTTGGTACTTGTGCAATTGCAGCTTATGATCAAGAATTGTCAGATCAACTGCTAAAACTCGATGGAGAGGATGAATTTACTGTTTATATCTCCCCTGTCGGAAAACAAGAAAAAATTGAAATATAAAAAAAGAGGGTTTAAATAACGCTCTTGAAAACATTCACGATCTCAGATAGATATTTAAGATCAACATCATCAAAAGATCCGACCTCAAGTGAATCTATATCAAGCACAGCTATAAGTTCTCCAACTGAATTAAAAACCGGGAGAACGATCTCTGATCTGGTCTCAGAAGAACAGGCAATATGATACTTCAACTTGGTAACATCCTCAACTATCTGAGGAGTTCTATCAGCAGCACATCTACCACAGACTCCCCTATCATAGCTAATGACCAAGCACCCATGACCGCCTTGGTATGGACCGACCTTTAAAGTCCTGTCCCCGACAACTCTATAAAACCCTGCCCAATTGATAAAATCAGCTGAATGGAATATTTCACAGGCAATAGTTGACATTATCGTTATGACATCATCTTCGCCGGTAGTAAGAGATTTTATGTCTCTTATTAATTCTTTGTATTTTTCTTCTTTCATATTTGTTCCTATTCAATAATTCTACTTAATCCGGTATAAATATTAAATTTATTACTTCGGGCAAAACCAACAAGCGTTATATCATTTTCCTCAGCGAGCTCAATAGCTTTTAAGGTTGGAGCACTCCTGGAAATAATAATCTGAATACCCGGATTTATTAATTTCAACACTATTTCAGATGAAATTCTACCACTTGTTAATATAACCTTATCTTCTAAGCTTGTTTTTTGGCGGTAAAGATTACCAATAACTTTATCTATTGCATTATGCCTTCCGATATCCTCTCTAAAACATAATAGCTCAGAACCATCACTTATGGCAGCACTATGAACTCCACCTGTTTTCATAAAAAGTTCTGAACTCTTATTAAATTTGTGCATCAACTCTGATATCTTCTCAGATCGTATTGTGATTTTTATCTTCTTAGTCTCAATCTTAGTGTTTTTTGAAAATAATATTGTACCACCACCGCATCCAACAGGTTTTAATCTGGAGAATACCATTTCTTTTACAACACTATTATCCTCAAGATGAATATGCATTATGTTATTCTTGGCATCAAAAGTAAGCTTCTTCAGTTCATTTTCAGCATTTACAATTCCGGAGTTCAATAAATATCCTGCTGTGAAATCTTCAAGATGTTGAGGGGAAATTATCATTGAGCTTATCTGCTTATAATTTATAGCCAATTTAAGATCGATCTCATTCACGATGTCATCTTCAGTCTCTGTTCGTTCACCGTTTGCATATTTGATGATTTTTCTCTTTGACGATATATCCATTATTGATCCAGTTTATTGTTTTTTCGGGCGGTTTCAAGGTCGTCAAATGTATTAATATTAAAGAATGCTTTTTTATTATGTTCGTTTTGCTCTAATTCCCAGTAGAAAACATTTAAATCTGCATAAAATTTCCTGATAGCAAGGTCTTCAACTGTGGTAAGATATTCTTCCAACTGTTCTTTTAGAGATGATGAATAAATTGAATGTAAAGGTTCGATCATTTCTCCCATTTTTGGAACTATAATATCAGCAGCAATAGAAAAGAATTTCTTAATTTCGGATTCAACAAGTTTTTCATCAATGAACGGCATATCACCTGGAAAGAAAAATACTGCCTGTTTAGTTGTAACAGTTAAAGCAGCATGAATTCCACCGAGAGGACCGATGTTTTTGAATATATCTGATACTCTGATAATTTTATAATCATTAACACACAAATTTTTCTCATCAGAAACAATTATTATTTCACTAAAGAATTTATCGGATAATCTGAGAATTTTTTCTAGATTCGTACAGCTGCCTACTTCAAGCATGGCTTTGTTAACACCATTCATCCTCTTGCTTTTACCACCTGCAAGGATTGCACAAGCTATATTTTCCTTGATGTTGGTCATTTATTTCTAAGCTTTCTCCAGTCTACAAGCAGCAACTTTAAATTCAGGTATCTTCGACTCAGGATCAAGAGCATTGTTCGTAAGAATATTTGCAGGAGCTTCCCAGAAATGAAAAGGAACACTTACAGTACCTTTAGGCATTCTTTTAGTGATAAAAGCTTTCGTAGTAATAGTTCCTCTACGTGTCGTAATTTTTATATCCCCACTGTTTTTTACACCGATCTCTTCAGCATCTTCTACTGAGATCAATACATGCGGTCCTGAGATATTATTCAGACCTTTGGTCTTTCTTGACATAGTTCCTGTATGGAAATGTTGCAATATCCTGCCTGTTGTTAAAAATATAGGATATTCTTCGTCAGGCAATTCAGCAGGTTCTCTGAAAGCAACAGGGTACATTTTTCCTAAACCTCTGAAGAATTTATCTAAATGTAAGATCGCAGTTCCCGGATGATCCTTTGTCGGACATGGCCATTGAAGCCCCTGGCCTCCGAGCCTTTCCCAACTCATTCCTTCATATTGAGGAGTGCATTCAGCCATCTCATTAAAAATATCCGAAGCATTAGTGTAGGTCCAGTTTAAACCCATTTTATTTGCGAGCATCTGATGTATCTTCCATCCATCCAAAGCAATACCTGGTGAATTTACAGCTTTATTTATTATTTGAACCCTTCTTTCTGTATTTGTAAAAGTACCATTTTTCTCAGCATAAGCACTTGCAGGAAGAACAACATCCGCCATCCTGGCTGTTTCAGACATAAATATATCCTCAACTACAAGAAATTCAAGATTTTTCAATGCTTTTTCAGCATGATTTATATCCGGATCACTCATCATAGGATTTTCACCCATAATGTAAAAAGCCTTCATTTCGCCATCCATGGCTTTTTTAAGAGTTATGGTCATTTCGTAACCTGGTTTACTGCTGAGTTTGCATCCCCACAGATCTTCCATCTTTTTCTGAATGGCAGGATCATCTACATTTTGATAACCCTGATATACATTAGGCAATCCGCCCACATCACTCGCACCCTGAACATTCGATTGACCACGAAGAGGATTAACACCACCGCCTTCTATTCCAATGTTACCGCAAAGCATTTGTAGATTAGCGATTGATTTTACATTATCAACCCCGGTTATATGCTGAGTTATTCCCATTGCGTAATAAACAGCTGCAACCTTTGCTTGTGAAAAGAGTTTTGCAATATCTTTTATCGTTTGTGCTGGTATTCCACAAACTAATTCAACAAATTCGGGAGTACATTTTTCAACTTGTTTTTTTAAAATTTCGAAAGATTCAGGTTCTATCCTATTTTTTATATATTCCTTATCTTCCCATTCGTTTTGCAGTATATAATTTATAATTCCGTTGATAGCAGGTACATCCGTTCCCGGTCTTTGAGATGTATAAATTTCAGCATAATCCGCCATCATGATCCTTTTAGGATCAATAACAATAAGTTTTGTTCTACCTTCAATAACTGCTTGTTTTATTCTTGCGGCAATTACAGGGTGAGCAACAGATGTGTCTGAACCCATAATTAAAACAACATCTGAACTTTTCATACCTTTAATATCATTTGTCATCGCTCCCGAACCTAAAGTTGCGGCCAGACCGGCCACAGTAGAGCTATGTCAAAGCCGGGCACAGTGATCTATATTGTTTGTTTTGAGACCTGATCTTATCATCTTCTGGAAAGTGTAATTTTCTTCATTCGTAACTTTAGCGGAGGCAAGAGCCATGATAGAATCGGCTCCGTATTTTTCCTTAATGCCGAGCAACTTTGTAGCTACTAAACTTATAGCTTCGTCCCAGCTTGCTTCTCTGAATTTCCCGTTTTCTTTGATCAAAGGAGTAGTTAATCTTTCTTCATGTCCCACAAAATCAAAACCGTATCTACCTTTTACACAAAGCATACCGTCATTTGCCGGAGCACCTTCAACTCCTTTTACTTTTACGATCTTGTTCTTTTTCCTGTCGATATGTAATTCCACTTTACAGCCTACACCGCAATATGGGCAAACAGTTTCAACTTTTTCAAGTTCCCAACTCTGTGCTTTTCCGATAGCATAAGTATCTATTATGGCTCCTGTCGGACATATTTGTGAACATTCACCACACTGCACACATGACGATTCACCCATGTTCATATCTATATCTACGATAACCTCAGTATCATATCCTCTGTACCCAAAACTCAAGACTTGATTAACAACAGTTTTATTACAAGCCTCAACACATCTACCGCAAAGGATACATTTGTTTCGATCAATCGTAATAAATTCTGAGGTTTTATCAATTTCTCTATATTTTTCAGAATATTCTATTGTATCTCTGTCAATTCCGTGATAATATGACGCAGATTGCAATTCACATTCACCGTTTTGCTCACATGTAAGACAATCATGCCTTCCGCTGCCTAAAAGTAATTCTAATGCTGCTTCTCTCGACTTTCTAATTCTTTCACTTTCGGTAATGACTTTCATATTCTCGGTTATAAAAGTTGAGCATGAAGTTTGAAGAGTTTTCATTCCTTCAATTTCAACTACACAAAGAAAACATGAAGATATTGGTTTTAATTTCTTATGATAACAAAGTGTCGGGATCTCAATTCCGTTTCTCTTTGCTACATTTAATACTGTTTCACCTTCTGAACCGGTATATTTTTTGTTATTTATATATATTTTTACTTCTTTCATCGGGCGATCCTATAAATTTATATCTATCTGAAGTATACACTTTTGTAAAATACTTTATTACATCAGAATTCGCAATGATACAATTCATTCATATAAATAAAAAACCCGGCACGAGTCCGGATTTTTTAGGTAATAATATTTTATAAATGTAGAGGTCGCAGATCTGCGACCCTTACAGAATTTATTCTTTGACTTGTTTTACGACATCAATGACAGTCCCATCAACCCAATTAATTGCAGCGATGATCTTATCTTCGAATTCAACAGCTCTTGGTTTTCCACAAATACGTTCTGCTTCATCCTTTAACTCTTGAATTGTTTTAATAGGAAGTTTCGATTTCTTCATCTTATTTATCAGATCTTTTCTCAGTGGATTAATTGCGATACCACGCTCTGTAACGATAATATCAATAAGTTCTCCCGGTCCACAAATCGTAGTAACCTCATCTCTGATCACAGGAATTCTGTCTCTGAAAAGAGGAATTGGAAGAATTACATTCTTACCGAATAGACAATTTTGCCATCCACCGATACCATGTAACAAGTAACCATCTGAGTGAGTAACCACATTTGCATTGAAATGAACATCAACTTCAGTAGCACCAAGTATAACAATATCTAAGATCCCTGCAAAATTTCCTTTGCCATGATAGTTATAGCTTGTAAATGGACTTGTGTTAACATGTTTTGGATTATCTCTCATTGAACGAACACCGTCCAAGTCGAATGTTTGACCATCAAGAATATAACCTACAAGTCCTTCTTCAAGAAGTTCTACAAGATATTTATTACTTCCACCACGGGCAAAAGCTGCCTTAATACCTTCTCTACGCATAATTTCACCGAAATAGATCCCAATTGAAAGAGCTGTACCGCCTGCTCCTGCCTGAAAAGAAAAACCATCTTTAATTAGACCGGCTTCTTCACAGAATTTTGCAGTAAGTTCGGCGATATGAAGTCTATCCGGACTTTTTGTTATTTGAGTTGTTCCAGATATGATCTTTTCAGGTATTCCAACTTGATCAACTTCTACAACATAATCAATATAATTTCCATTGATCTGCCAAGGGATACATGGGAATGGAACCAAGTGATCAGTAACAACGATTACTTTGTCTGCATATTGAGAATCTGCCAAAGCAAATCCCAGAAGTCCACAAGCTGAGCTACCGTTTACACCATTAGCATTACCAAACATATCAGCAGTTGGTGAAGCAATAACAGCAATATCTATTTGAACATCTCCATCCTGAACTGCTTGATATCTACCACCGTGAGAACGAAGAACACCAGTTCCCTTCATTTTACCTTGCGAAGCAAAACGACCCAAAGGACCGTTCATACTACCTTCTATATGATGAATAGTACCATCTTCCATATACTTGATCAAAGATGCTTGACATGGGAAAGAAGCTGAAGGAAACCATACCAGATCTTTAATTCCAAGTTTATGAGCTATGTCAAATATTTGAACAGCGATCAGGTCTCCGTTACGGAAGTGATGATGAGTAGAAATAGTCATTCCATCTTTCAGACCAGCTTTAATAAGAGCTTTCTTCAAACTAGGTACGGTCTTATTTCCATCAAGAGGATAATCTGCGCAACTGGCTATTTTTGGAGCAAATTTTCTTCCGGTAGGTTTATATTTTCCAACACCTTTGTAAGGAATTACTTTCTTACCGTTTATCTTTTCAGGGATCATTTTTCCGACTGCATTTTTAACAAATTTAGTTTTCATTATTTTTTCCTCCAATCAGAATCTAATTTCCCAACATTGATAGCTTGTTCAATAGTATTTTGTGCTCTTTTCACAACAGGTGGGTCTATCATTTTTGAACCCAGAGATACAACTCCCAGTCCTTTTTCTGTTGCAATGATAAATGCATCAACTATCTTCTTCGCTCTATCGATCTCTTTATCATTCGGTGCATAATTCTCGTGGATAACAGGAATTTGTCTTGGATGAATACATCCCATTCCATCGAATCCCAGAGATTTTGAAGTTAGAACATTTTGCTTCAGAGCTTCCATATTAGAAACATCTGAGAAAACTGAATCTATAGCTTGAATTTTCGCTGCACGAGCAGAATTAACTACCTGACATCTTGCAAAGAAAGTTTCATTTCCTTCATTTGTTCTCTGTGTACCAAGGTCAGCTGTGTAGTCTTCTAGTCCAATTGCAAGAGAAACTACATTTTCAGATGCTGCAATTTCATAAGAGTTTATAACACCTAATGCACTTTCAATGATCGGCATCAACCAAATCTTACGTTTACCCTTATTTAATTTCTTTATCTTAGCATTCACTTGTTTTATTTGATCCGCTGACTCACACTTAGGTACTAGGATAAGATTTACATTATGTTGTACAATATAATCCAGATCTTCAAGTCCCACAGGTAATTGGTTTATTCTTACCATTCTTTCAGCACCATAATAATTAACTGAACGAAGCCCATTCCTTACCATAAACCTGGCTTCATTCTTCTTAGCAGGAGCTACAGAATCTTCAAGGTCAAGAATTATACCATCAGGACTGTGAATTCCGGCATTCAATGCCAACTTTGGAGTATTTCCGGGTAGATACAAACGTGATCTACGGTTTCTATCTTTCTCTGTTTGGAATTTATTCTCAGGGATCATTGGCAGAAGATACTCTTTATCTGTCTTTATCAACTGCTTGACAGCTGCTTCAATACGGGCTGCGATAATGTAATCTAATGCACCTGTATCTTCTATCTTGAATACAGCATCTTTAATTCCGTAAAACCTTAATACATCCTTACAGAGTTTAGTAATTTGATCACCGAAAAGAGCTTTCACTTTGCTGATCACCTCAATTTTCAAACCACCACTTTTCTTGATTTGTAATGTGATCATGCAATCGGATTTTATTTTTGGTCCATAATTTCCGGCTTCTGCTATTTTAGCCATGATTTCTCCAATTTAAAAGAATTATTATTCGAATTTCACCTAATAAAAAACCCCATTACATTTGGGGCTTTTCAATTTTACATTACATTTTCATCATTAAATTCTCTTTCCTTGAAAAAGAATTTGAAATATACTATCATGAAGATAATGATACCAATAGTTGATATCAAGGACTCAAACGGATGATCTACAAGCAATATAGCCCTATCAATGAATAATGAGACCCTTCCCATTACAGTCGAACCAAATGCGGCTCCAAAGAATGTCATCATAACAATAATACCGACTCTTGCTGTTTTTCCAAGAAGGCCTCTGTGAGGTTTTGAAAAGAAGAAATACATAAGAGCTGAAAAGGTACCGAAAACCAGAACAATCCACTTTGAAGTTTCATAGAATGATCCCTGATTAACATTTTCCATCAAGCTGGTACTTTGCACCAGAATATTCTGAACCTGAATAGGTATAAACATTCCAGCCATATATCCAAAAATAAATCCGAAGTAATAATTTGCGACCCAGGCTTTTTTCCTGCTGAATCTGAATAACATTGTCGATGCAAGCAAGAACCAGAATATTGTAGTAAGATCTGACATATGAAATTCCACAAACATATCTGTCACAGGCATAATAAAAAATGGTTTTACGCTGATATCCCATAAAATAGTCCAAAGGTAACCCAGCGAAATACCAATAAATATATTTTCACCTATCTTGAAAAGAGGATTATCCTTGTATAAAAATGACATGATCATTAGCGTAGCGATAACAGGTACCCAATTAGAAAAAAAGTTATTTAAGAATATATTATCTAAAATAGTATTGAAATCCATTATTTCCCCCCTTTCTTTCTGTCATAGAAATATACAATGTTACCTAAAAATATCAGTCCGAATATCATCAAATGAGAAAAAGTTAATGATGAAAGTCCCTTCGTTGCAGTGCCATAGTAATTCACATCATATTTCTTTGAAACTAACATTTCATACTCTGCCGCTCCTCTAAGACCATTACTTAAACCACATAACTGACCGGTCTGATAATAAGGTATGTAATCAGGTCCGGTAACTGCAGTTACTGCCATAGCAAATTTATAGTGAAATCTAATCTGCATATCAATAAAAGTATTATGCCATTTCGAACCTGAGATACCAAGTATATAATCGATATCATCAAGTGTTTCTACACCTTCAAATATTTTCCCCTGCTTCTTAAAAGTACCCTTATAATCAGAAACCATACTGAATATTTGAATATCAGGCATAATAGGAATATAATCCATTTGGATAAAATCAACACCTTCAACCAAATCAGAAAATTCAGGTCTTTGCATTATCCTTTTTACGGTCTCTTTACCAAGTCCAATTCCATTAACAGATGCAGCATAATAGATAAACACCTTGATTTTTTTTAATAAACAATGCTTGTAAAAAGCTTCAAAGAATGGCAATAATTCAGCTTTCTGAGTTGGAGTAAACGCAAAATCAATATGTACTGCATCTCCTTCATTAAGGTCTTCGATCTGATCGAAAATTGCTTTTGTCTCTTTGGAAGCAGACACTGGGAATTTCAAGAAATCAAATCCTGGCATTAGAGGAATTATGATAGACAAAAAGACTAACAAATATATTATTCTTCTATCAAGATTTTTTAATTTTTCTAAGATTTTCATTTATAATATCCTTTAATTTTTATCCGATTATTCTGACAAATGGGATCTTTCGAGTCCGAAAAATATTCTTATCATCATAGTTATCATACCAAGATAACCTCCAAAGATAATGGCTCTTCTTCCTGCACTTGAAGGTCCATCAATTATCCATTCACCAATTACAGGAATCTTGTCCCACATAGCTTCACCAACAGGTATCTTTCCTAGCATTACCAGAATTGATGCAGTTAACAGTACCGCTGACTCAAGTGATTTTGCTTTAAATGATCTGTAAGCAGCAGAAGCAATATAAAAAGCAAGTAATGCGAATGTTGTAGCTTGAAAGGGGATATAAACATTGAAGAACATTGAACTGAAAGGTGTTCCTAATGAAGTACCTCTTTGTGCTCCTAAAAATATCATTAAAAATATCATTGATACTCGAAGTATTGCATAATATCTTTCATTATTATATTTGATCTTAAAATAATTCTGTCTCGCAACAGAATATATAGCGATCATTATACTTACAACTCCAGCTATTTTTAAACCACTTGCAAAGAATAATTTCATGTTATCATAGAACATCCCTGCAAAGAAAAATTCGCTGTACCATAACATCGCTGCGATCAATCCAAATAGTATTGGTATTTCTTTTTTCATTTTTATAGATCCTTAAATTAATTTATTAGTGAGTTGTAAGTAAATCCCTTATAAATGTCCATTCAGAATTAATTGTAAGTAATACTGTACTTAACACAAATAGACCACCAAAAATCAATTTACCGTAATCAGATAATTTTAGATTTGATAATATTTGAGCATCTCTGGAAAGGTATGCAGCTGCTGCGTATAGCTCCTCCCCTATTAGTGTGTAATCACAGGCAGTTATAAAGAATGGTAACTGAGCTGATTCTACTGTACCAGCAACCTGAATTGCTCCTGCAGCGAATCCCGCTTCGGCAATTAATAATGATTCGGCGGCATAAGATCCGAAGTGAAGAGCTGTTGCAGGTTTTTTTCGTGCTATCAGTCCTGATAAACCCGCAGCATAAGCAAATTGATCTTGAACCATAAAGAAACAATTGTCTTTTTTGTGATCCTCAGGATAACCTGCATCCAAGAAACCTGACGATATCATCTCTTCAGCTATTTGAAGTACAATAGGATCGTAGGCGGGATAAATTATCTCCGCTTTAAATTCTGCAACTTTTTTTGCAACAGCTCTCAAAATCAACATACTTGCTATCGTTTGAGGTTCCGTAAAACTTCCTAATCCTGAATCATAAATTATTGGTTTGCCCATTTCAGTTGCTCTTCCAACTGCTTCGTCGATTGCATCAAGACCGGGAATTTTTCGAATATAAATGGAATCTTTCTTTTTCTTGATTGTAAAAAACACATAGAAAAATAAACCAAAGAACATAAGAGTGAAAATCAGAACATTTGTCCTATATTTACGAAAACCCTTATCTACATCGAATCTGAAATATTTTTTTG
The DNA here is from genome assembly GCA_027858795.1 of Candidatus Delongbacteria bacterium. Next base: position 38,206 of record JAQICF010000252.1, read on the forward strand.
ATGCTGAAGCAAGATCATGAGAAAATTTAATTTTTAGAATATTTTTGAAATAGCTTTCAAGAGCTGGATCATTATCAACTATTTTCGCTATCAATTCTGAATTTATATCATAAATACCTGTTACTTCCCTGAATTTATTTACAATTGCAAGTATCCTTGTTATTTCACTCATATAAATATTATCAAGGGTATTTGATTTTGCATCTAACCATTGATCGTAATATTGATTAACTTTCTCTTCTGCAACTAAAAGACTGTCATGTAGAGTCTTCTTTTCTACCTCATCTTCAGTATCACCTGCTATTATGGATAAGGACTCAACTTCTTCTTCAGCTTTTTTCTTTGCTTGATAAGCTGTTTCAATATCTTCTTTTATTTGTGCAGTATATTTGTCCTTATTATTTCTTATGTAATCACCCAGAACTCCGGATATAGACTCAAGCTTAGCCTGAACATCATCTTCTATATAAAGAAAATATACTCTTTTTTCAGTTACTCGTGATACTTCATTATAGACTTTATTAAGCATCTCATCAAAACCAATAGTATATCTCAATATGATCTTGTAAGAACTCTTAATATCCGAAATCAATTCAATTATTTGATCATCTTTAGAATCTTCCAGTAGAACCAGATCATATATTGCCTGAACCTTATCTTGATCAGATTTATTGAGATAACCAGTAAGTGCAGGATTGATCTGTTTTCCAGATATTTCATTCTCAACCCATAGCAAATTGGATTCCAATAAACCCCTTAAAGATGAGGATAGGTCTGCTTCTAAGAGCTTACTTAATTTTTCCTTTATTATAAGCAGCTCGTTTTTATTTGCTTCGTTTGGATTCTTTCCGGCATTGAAGAAACTATCAGCATATTTTGTGATCCGGGGCATTAGAATATCGTAATCACGACTTACATCCCAATTTTCACTGATTACCATTATTTCATCAGCTGCATTTTTACAAAGCTTTTCCTCGTCAGTTAGTTCCTTAACGGGTTCAGCAATTACAATTGTTGAATCTGTACCGGCAACAGCTAACGAATCTTGAATTCCTTCAGCATTCTCTTCCTCTTGAGCAAACATGAAAGATAACATCATCAACAACATCAAGATCGACAAAGTTTTTTTCATAAAAAGTTTTCCATTTTATTATTAATTTTTAGATTAATCTTACAAGATAAGGATATTAACAAAATTTAAAAAAAATGTCAAACAAAATATTTATAATCGAAATAGCAAATTCTGTTAAATCACAGCATTATTGTTTAGAATAAAAAAAGCCCGATTAAGAGCTTTTTCATTACTAATCTATACTTCCCAACACGCTACCTCATGATTATTATCAAACTTTTTAAATTGAGGTTTATTCTTAGAGCATTCCTCAGTTGCAATCGGGCATCTAGTTCTAAATCCACATCCGGATGGTTTTGCCAATGGCGAAGGAATGGTTCCTTCAAGAATAGTTTTCTTTCTTCCTCTCATAGATGGATCTGGAATTGGAACGACATCTAACAA
>JAQICF010000004.1 GCA_027858795.1 Candidatus Delongbacteria bacterium
TGTAATATTTGCTCTTAGTGGATCTACTTTAGCAACTTATATCATGTCAGTTTGGTTGAGAGGAAAGATCAACATTGCTGATATTGCACTTGCTGCTTTAGCTGGTGGTGTTGCAATCGGTGCTACTGTTGATTTTGCGACACACCCTATTGCATTGTTGATCGGTGTTATAGCAGGTGCTCTTTCAACTGCAGGATTTGCTTTACTTCAAGAGAGACAACAAAAAGCTCTTAAAGCTGTTGATACTTGCGGTGTAACAAATCTACATGGACTTCCAGGTTTAATGGGTGGACTTGCTGCGATCTTCGTTGTTAAAGGTATTAACGTAAGTGGCCAAGTTATAGGTATACTTTTCACAATTGTAGCAGCCTTGATAACGGGTTATATAACAGGTAAGATCATCTCACTATTCGGTCACAGAAAAAAATCTTACGAAGATAAACTTGAATTTGAAGATTGCTAAAACACTTTAACATATTTAAACAAAAAGACCGAAATGAGAGTTTCGGTCTTTTTTTATTCTATTCATCCTACTAAATATAGATTTCATCAGTTTTTATGTGGAAGATTGATGTTTTATCGTTTAAATTGTTGAACGAAAGACAATGAAAGATCAGTCTACTAATACATGAAAAATATTAAAGGAGATAAAAAAATGAAAAATAAGCTTATGAATCTTAAATGTTTAGGTTTACTTATTGTACTTATTATTTCGTTAAATGTAAACGCTCAGATAAGCGAAAGACAGATAGGACAAATAGATAGTCTCTTTATTGATTGGAACACACCTAATCATCCGGGTGGCTCTATCGGTGTTATGAAAGATGACAAGATCGTTTTTTCAAAATCTTACGGACTAGCTAGTTTAGAATATCTGGTACCTAATTCAACTGAAACCATTTACAATATAGCATCTGTTTCGAAACAATTCACAGCAATGGGAATTGTCTTACTTGATATACAAGGAAAGTTATCAATAGATGATGATATAAGAAAATATTTAACTGATTTACCCGATTTCGGTGAGACGATTACAATACGTCACATGCTTCATCATACGAGTGGATTAAGAAGTTTGCATGCAATGCTTGGACTTGCAGGATGGAGATCTGACGATTTGAGAACCAATGAAGACAATTATCGATTTATGAAGATGCAAAAGGATTTGAATTTCAAACCAGGATCTGAATTTATGTACTGTAATACTGGCTATATGTTGATGGTCAAAATTATAGAAAAAGTTACCGCAGAAAAATTTCCAGATTGGATGAAGAAAAACATATTTGAGCCTTTAGGAATGAATCAGACCTATGTTGAAGACCAATACAATAGAGTTGTGACAAATAATGCAACTTCTTACAATATAAATTCAGATGGAAATTATCTGAGGGCGGTAGAATATTGGGGTTATACTGGATCTGGAAATATGCATTCCACAACAAATGACTTACTCAAGTGGTTGAATAATTTTAATGCCCCACAGTCCAATTGGGAAGAACCTTTTAAACAAATGAAAACCTTGGACAAATTAAATAATGGATCTGATAATAGTTATGCTTTCGGAATATTCATAAATAAATACTTAGGTCCTGATATAATTCAACATGGTGGGTCAATTGGAGGGTTTAATACTTATGTAGGTACCTGTCCAGAAGAAAAATTGAGTATTGTTGTGTTAACTAATTTTTCTTCTTCATCCTGTGGTTCAAAGGCGAGTCAAATTTATGGAATTCTCTTACCCGCAGAAGAAGAAAAAGAAGAAGAAAAAGTAGATGCTGACAATAGTCAGCCTGTGAAAAAGAATTATCTAGTAAAACAGATTGATCTTTCGAATGATGAATTAAAAAAATACGAGTCTAGCTACTGGAATGATGAAGAGAATTATACACGAAAAATATATTTAAAGAATGATACCTTGAGATATTTCAGATCTTCCACTAGTGAAAGTCCTATTGTTCCTATTGGAAATGATGAATTCCAAATGCTTAATGTCTCGGTAGATCTTAGAGTTAAGTTTATAATTAACGGAAAACTAAAATCTATGATTGTTACAGTTGACGATGGCGAACCAATTTCTTCTCAGGGTTTTGAACCACGGACTATGACTACAAAAGATTTGTTATCATATACTGGTAAATTTTATAGTCCTGAACTTGAAACAACCTACGATGTTTTTTTAGAAAATGGCACCTTATTCTGTCATCATTCTCGTCATGGTGAGTTTGAAATGAAAGTTTTAAAAAGTGATGTTTTGGAAAGTGAATGGCCTATGGCTTTAACCAAGTACAAAAGAGATAAAAAGGGTGAAGTGACTGGGTTTTATGTTTCAAATGGAAGAGTAAGAAATCTATGGTTTGAGAAGCAGAAATAAATGACAGATAAGTATGGATCTGATAAAATTCAAAAATTTGTCAGCTAAGGTGCAGAGAAATATTTTGGGGTGTATTCTTAATTAATGGAAGCGGAATAACTGGGGCATAACAACGTTATTGTTAATTTAATGTTTCAATCAGCACAGTCATTGCTTTTACAGCTCTTACAGAATGATTTTCCGTTACAAAGTCCTTTTGCAACAATGGATTTGTCATGTCTATATCTTTCACAGGCTTCTTTTTGAAGCGAAAATGAACAAGGTGATTTCGGAATTCAATCAACCATTTTACGTCCTGATAAACTTGCCCTGTTTTGTCCAGTTCGATCTTATTCGCAAGTTTTGGTAGTAGTACCAGTTTTGAGATAAGGTTCAGATTATCAAGGTGGTTTTTGAAGTAACTGCTTGAGAAATTAGAAATACCATATTCATTAATAAATGCTTCAATTGCCATAGCTGAAAACACAATTGCTATAGATGCTTTCTTATGAACATCATCTGCTACATTTACCAGTTTTTCAGTATCTATATTTTTTTCAACTACAAAAGCATTTCTTAGCGATGCAGTTTTTTTTGCATCATCACATGCCTCGGCTGCGATGCTCATGTATCTTCTATAGCTTGAAAGTGAAATCTCTTTTCCGTTATCTATTACTTTAGTCATTGAACCTCTTTTAAATTCTAACAGTTTTATTCACTTGAGAATTTATAGTTAATTAAATTAGTGATCTGTGTGTGGTTGTTCATTTATTTTTTCAGCTAGAACAAACTGGGCTTAAAACACCTTCATTAAAACCATAGGATAGGCAACGATATATACTTTCCCCTAGCGTTGACACATTGAAATATTTCTCATTATTTATTTGTTTTTGTTCAATTAGCCCATCGTCTGAAAGATGTTGTAATTCAATTAACACTGCTTCGTTGCCGTGGAAAGATTCAAACAACTTTTCTTGGGATATTTTAGAATGATCGTTAACGACTGAGTATATACTGTTTCTGAAGAAAGTTATTGGATCTATTCTTTTCAACACCATAGCTAGTTCTTTTTGCTTTTCATGCGCATCTATTTCAGGACACGATTTTTCGACTATTTCAAGATATCTTTCTAGGTCTATATCTGCCTCGAACGCAAACAAAAGCTCATTGAGACCACTTTGGTACTCAATTGTAAAATCTGCATACTTAATATCTGCTAAAAGAGGAGGGATTACACAGCTCTTCAGAAGTACTGGAAATATGCGGATATTCTGTTTATTTAGCTGGCGCATTAATGAAGAGTTAAGTTCTCTATTCACCCAATGAGAATTCACTGATGAATTAGATAGAATTACTAATAAAATATCATGAGATAACAGTGCTGTATTAATTTTCTCTACAATAGAATCCCCAACCTTTATCATCCATTTTGCGTAGAATAGATTAACTCCCATTTTACCCAAATCTTGTGCAAGTCTATCTGCAAATTTTGAGTCTTGGCTAGAATAACTTATGAATATTCTTATCATATTATCTCTGTATATTTTCATTGCTAACAGTTTTATTCAATTACAACTTCATAATTAATCATATTAGTACTTTTAATATTTAAAGTCAAGACAATTTAATATAAATATGATAACTAGATATCTTTCCTCCTCCCAAATATCATCCAAAAGAAAACTTGACTTTTTACCTTTCTTGTTATACATTGTATATAACAGCTAACACAACTATAGCACAGCGCAATTAACTAAAGGTAACTATTATGATAATAAAAATTGATTTAGCATCTGAAATTGCAATTTACATACAGCTAAAAAATCAGATAATAGAAGGAATCGCAACAGGTCAACTCAGACCAGATGAACAATTACCTTCAGTGCGCCAGCTTGCAAGCGATATTGGAATCAATATGCATACTGTAAATAAAGTATATGGCCAATTAAAGAGTGAAGGATATACTCTAATACATAAACGCAAAGGTGTTATAATAAACAAACTAGAAGATATGAAAGATCCTTCATATTCAGAGGAATTGGAAATAAAAATAAAACCTCTAATAGCAGAATCAATATGCAAAGGATTAACAGAAAGCGATTATTTAAATCTATGTAAAGGAATATTCAAACAATTAAAGAAAGGAGAAATATAATCCAAGCAACCATTTCCAAACAGGAACTATGTGTATTGTAATCAATTGATAATGGACATTTCACAGATCTTCCTTATTGTAAGGATATAATAGTACTGTTTCATCCTTTTGAAAAGGACAATCGTCCATCTCCCATAGATCGGTCTTTTTTTCTACAGATTATTCTTTTGTAAATACACACTTTGTAAATTCCTTCCTGTATCTTATATTACATTCAATTATAAGTAACCTGAGAACACAATGTATAAACACATTTTCGGACCTGTTCCATCCAGAAGACTCGGTATGTCACTAGGAATAGACCTTGTACCACATAAAGTATGCTCATTGAACTGCATCTATTGCGAATGCGGTAAAACTACTGACCTGACACTTGAACGAAAGGAATACATCCCTTACGATGAAGTAATCACTGAATTAACAGACTATATGAAAAATAATTCCGCACCCGATTTTATTACTTTCTCCGGATCAGGTGAACCGACTCTGAATTCCCGTATCGGAGATATTATTTCATTCATCAAAGAGAATTACTCAGATATCAAAGTTGCAGTGTTAACGAATGGCACTTTATTCCCTGATAAAAAAGTCAGAGATGAACTTTTAAAAGCTGACCTTGTTCTCCCCTCTTTCGATGCTGCTTCAGAACTTTCATTCAAAAGGATCAACCGTGGAAACAGTTCTATTAACTTAGAAGAATATTTAAACTCTCTAATCGAATTTAGAAAAGAATTCAAAGGAACTATCTGGCTTGAAATATTAATTATCCCTGGATATAACGATAGTAAAGAAGATCTAGAACTGCTAAAAAATGCTGTATTGAAAATAGATCCTGACTCAGTCCAGTTGAATACTCTCGACAGACCCGGTGCAATCGATGGGATTAGAGCAGCGACACATGAAGAATTACAAAAGATCGTTGATACCTGGAAACTTGATAATGTTGAGATCATTGCAAAGGTCCAAAAAAGAAAAGATTCTAAATCATTCAGTAAAGATATTGAATCCACCATACTTCAAACTATTTCAAGACGACCATGCACACTAGAAGATATGGTTGATATTCTTGGATTACATGCAAATGAAATAAATAAGTATTTAGATACAATGGAAGCAGATGGGAAAATATCACATACCAGACAAGAACGAGGGATTTTTTATCAAATTGATAAAAAATAGTGGTCAGTGATCAGTGACCAGTGGACAGTACCTCTGACTTCTAATTTCTAACTTAAAAAAACGGAGTTTTTCATGAAACCATGCAGAGAATGCTCTAAAGAAATATCTGAATCAGCTCCGATCTGTCCTCATTGCGGAGCTCCAAGACCAGCAAAAGAAAAATGTGACGGATATGGCTGGGAATACAAGAGTAAAATGACTTTCTTTGGAATCCCATTACTTCACATATCCTTTAAATATTCAAAGAATAGAAGACCTGTCGTTGCTAAAGGGATCATAGCTATCGGGCAGTTCGGAATGGGAATAATTAATATTTCTCAAATTGGAATCGGTTTTTTCAGCCTTAGTCAGATCACTATTGCTTACTATGCTATAGCTCAGATCGCATTCGCAAATTCACTTCTATGTCAAATCGGAATTTATATTGAGTCCGGTTATGGACAAGCTGTATGGAAACTTTCTGAACTGATGGGATAAGTTATGCCAACACAATTCACAGAAGCTGTCTTAGAAATAATCAAAAGCATCCCTAAAGGTAAAATTCAAACCTATGGTGGCATATCCAAAATGGCAGGAAGTCCTTTCGGTGCAAGACAGGTTGTGAGGATATTATCTTCAATGAGTCAGAAATATCATTTACCATGGCACAGAGTTATGAATTCCAAAGGTGAAATTCAGAGGAAAAATATAGGTATGTACCATGAACAGATCGAGCTACTTGAAAAAGAAGGTGTTAATTTCATCTCTGAAGGAAAGATCGATCTTGGTTTGTATTTCTGGGATGGACAATAAAAATTTCAGATTGATTTTTCTTGTCTTAATTCATGTTTCAAAGCGTTATTCATCATATATTCTCTAATTTTTGTTAATTCATGTTCATTTCTTACTACTCTTTCATAATAATTCCTTTGCCATATCCTTTTATTAAAAGGTTCATATATCCCCGATTTAACACCTTTAATATACTCATTTGTTGTTTTTATTTTAAAATTATGAACTATATCAGCCAATGTTAATTTTTTCTCCGTAGGGGCAACATCCCATTGTTGCCCTTTTTCGTTTTCAGGGCAGGTATGGGAACCTGCCCCTACGATCTCTATTATTCCATGAATGTGATCAGGCATAATCACGAAATCAAATATATCAATATTCTCATAATACTGAGGAATTTGATCCCATACTTTTTTAACTATATTACCCGCAGAATTCATAATCATTTTATCATTAATTATTTTACCAAATAGATCCACATGTTTCTCAGTACAAATAGTAATAAAATACAATCCTTCTTGAGAGTAATCATATTCCTTTAATCTGATAGAACGCCTATTTGGTAATTTCTTTTCCATAATCTTTACTTAATACTCATCAATACAACAGCAGCAATGATCATACAGATCGCAACGATCTCCTTTCTTTTCAATTTCTCCTTAAAAAGTACAACTCCACCAATACTTATAAGTAGAATAGAACCTGAACTATAGATCGGAAATGCAACAGTGGCTTTGTAATATTCAAATGACATGATAAGAAAATATGATGCGAACATATTAGGTATTCCAACAAGAAAACCTGTTAGAATATCATTCTTCGTGATCTTTACTCCTTTTCTTATCTCTTTCACGGTGAAGAAAAGACTGATCCAGAACGCTGAGAAGAAAACTGTAAATAAATAGAATGATTTATGCTCAAGCAGAGAATACTTCTCAAATATCTTATTTGAAAATTCAGCAAATCCTGCAATAAAGAATAGTAGAATAATTATATAATTAAATCCTTTCAGCCGTTTAATATCTTTGAAAGAAATATTTATCAGAATTATTGCTGAAATAGCTAATAATATTCCCAAAGTCTGTATCGAATTAGGTATCTCTTTCCAGAGAAACAATGATAAGAGCATCGGTATTAAAATACCTATCTTACCTACTGCTCCGGTGATTCCTACTCCGTTTATCTTGATACTCTTCTGAATAAAGATAAATCCTAGAAAATACAATAACCCTCCTACCAATCCAGTGATAACAGCCCAGGTAAAACTCCCTGCAACTGAAAGCTTGTCTGGTGAAACTAAATTAAATTCATTCATTAGTGAACTCAAAGAAAAAGAAAGATCACCTGATAAACTTAAAGGACTTAGTGCAAGACTGATAGAAAATGCCACAATATAGTTCATAGTAGTGACAGCGTAACGGTTAAAATTCTTAGTTTCACTGAATTTTAATATCATTGCTATAGATGCACTGCTCAATACTGCGAGAAAAAGATATATCACTATTTTTTCTCCAGATAAGCATTAAAATTTTCACCAATATCTTTGTAAATTTTCTCAAGATCAAATACACTTTGAATTTCCACCCATTCATGAGCCCTATGAGAATTCCAACCTACCGGGCCAGAAACAATTACAGGTATTTCAGGAAAGTATCTTTTTAAAACATTTTCATCTGCAACAGAATATCCCATATTGTAATTCATAAATGGTACTATATCATTTACCTGGTCTTTTACATATTCAGTGAATGGATGATCTGATAGAGTGAGATAACCTTCGCTGAACGGAGTAGGTCTATCCTTGAGTTTAACTGTACATTTTTTAATTTCACCGTCGATCCTAACCGTTTTTAAAATATCAGTTCGATAAAGTTCTTCAAGCATATTTTCAAATATCGATTTTAATTTATCAATTGACATATTAGGCGTGAAAGTACAGTCAATTGTTATCTTGCCATTTGAAGGAATTGACAGTGAACCATCTCCACAATCGATCTTATTAACAAAATAAGAGCCTTCGACATGGTTTATTGCAGTTTTGTCAGGCACTTCAGTATTATAAAATTCGAAAGAATCTTTATATGAGCTTCTATGTTCTTCCAAAGCAGTAACGATCTTTGATGCTTCAACAGCAGCATTGATAAAACTTTCATCCATTGAGATAGCACCGTGACCACCTGTACCGAAAACTTCGATCTCAAACTCACATCTTCCAAGCCTTCCAATTCCAATTGATCCACCACCGTAAATCTTATTTGGTCCATCTCCTATCTCTGGAACAACGATAGCTTTGACATCATCCATAAAATCAGATCTTACTAGTTCATTTGATCCCAGTGAAAAGAATTCTTCATCAACTCCAAAGCATAATTTTATTTTATGATCTTTAGGATCAACATCTTTAAAAGCTTCAAGCATTACTGCTATACCTGCTTTCATATCATTTGAGCCTAATCCAACTATAACCTCTCTTTCCTTTCCTTGAAACTCCAATTTTGATCTCTTTGGAGTCAGTGCATCTTCTTTACTTAACCAAGGATTAGAAGTTACAGTATCCATATGAGCGTAGAATAATATTGAACTATCTCCTGAACCTTTTTCGGCAAGAATGTTAAAATATTGATTTCCCGCAGAATCTGAATGAACGTATTGAGTATCAACTTTGAATCCAGTATCCGATAATTTTCCAAGTATGTATTTAGAGATATTCGTTTCATTACCACCTAAAGTATACTTGCCTTCAATTTTTTCTATTGTAAATGGATTTCTTGAATCTATTTTAATTAATTCTTCTAATATTTTGATAACTTTCATTATTTCCTCTGAATTTATATTGAATAAATATACAAAATATCATTGATAAAACATAAAACAAAACTTTATATTTGAATCTTAAATAAACCGAGGTGAATTATTATTACTGAAAATAAAAATATTGTTAAAAAGTCTTTTGATTATGCTACGGTATTAACAGTTTCTCTGGCACATCTTGTTGGCGATATGTATTCATCCTTCCTAGCACCTATACTTCCTATTCTTATCACTCAACTAGGGATTTCAAATTTTCAGGCCGGAATGTTGGATTTTGCAAGAAAGATACCTTCACTTCTAAATCCTATATTCGGAATAATCGCAGATAAAATTGATGCTAAATATTTCATGATAATCGGAATAATCATCATTACAGTTTCAATGAGTTTACTTGGAGTTGTTCCTGATTTCATCTCTCTTTTTATATTGGTTTTCATTGCAGGTATCGGAACCAGTATTTTTCATGTACCGGGTCCAGTTATTATAAAAAAAGTAGTACCTCATAAGCTGGGGCTGGGTATGAGCTTTTATATGCTAGGTGGTGAATTTGCAAGAACACTTGGACCATTGTTGATCCTAGGAGCTGTTAGCTTATGGGGATTTGAAGGTACTTATAGAGTAATGCCTCTTGGTCTTGCAGTAGCAGCTGTATTATATTTTAGATTCCGAAAAATCAGTGTTCATAAAAAGATAGAAAAAAAAGATAGAAAAAAAGCAAATTACAGAAAATATATTGGTTTCTTTGCTGTAATTTCCGGAATTGTTATTTTCAGATCAGGTATGCATTCGGCTTTAACTTTATACCTTCCTACTTATTTGACAGCAAAAGGAAATTCATTATGGGTAGCAGGTATTTCACTTGCAACTCTTCAATTCGCAGGTGCTGCAGGAACATTTACAATAGGAATGCTATCTGATAAAATGGGCAGAAAGAAAACTCTCCTTATTCTTGCTTCATTAAATCCAATCCTAATGTTTGCTTTTATTTTTTCATCAGGATTTATGATTTTCCCAATCCTAATTGCGTCAGGATTTATCCTATTTGGTAGTAATCCGATCATTATGGCCCTTGTTCAAGAAAGAGATACCGAAAATCTAGCTTTTCTTAATGGAACGTATATGACTATAAGTTTTGTAGGTAGTTCAATTATGGTTTTGACAGTAGGATTTCTTTCAGATCTTTACGGACTTAATACAACTTATATTGTTACTGCTTTTCTTTCTATTGCAGCGATACCTTTTATATATCTTCTTAAAGAAAGTAAAAAAGCCGACTAAAGCCGGCTTTTTTGTTTGATTATTTTCAACTACATTTATTTCTTTTTTGCGTTATCCGCAGTTAAATAATAGAAGAATATTTTACTACCTCCTACGGAATGATTAATATATATTCGAAGTCTAGTTGAGTTAAAAAACCATGATTAAACTCTTGACTAAGATTTAACCATCAATTATATTACCCTTGATAAAAAAGCATTCACAAAACATTAAGGAGACAAATATGTCAATCGAGCAAAAAGTAAATGAAATCATCATGGACGAATTAGGTGTTGACGAAGCTAGTGTAGTACCTGAAGCTTCATTTATAAATGACTTAGGTGCAGATTCTTTAGCTACTGTAGAACTTGTAATGAAGTTTGAAGACGAATTTGATATAAAGATCGAAGAAGATGAAGCAGAAAAAATTACAACTGTGGGAACTGCAATAGACTTTATAAAGCAAAAACTTGGTGAGTAATCTTGTTTTGAACCAAAATATTTATTAACAAGGGAAATTCAATTTCCCTTGTTTTTTATAAATAATGTTATAAGAATGCCAAAGATAAGAGTTTTGAAAATTAAATATTAGGATTTAATATGAAAAGAAGAGTTGTTGTTACTGGAATGGGTGTAGTTACCGTTTTAGGATATGATGTAGAAGAATTTTATCAAAATTTACTTGATGGTAAAAATGGTATATCTAAAATAGAAAGATGGGATACTACTGAACATTCGGTAAAAATAGCCGGTGAAATTAAAGATTTTAATCCTGCTGATCACTTTGAAAGAAATGAATCTAAAAGATTGGACCGATTTACTCAGTATGCTTTAGTTGCTGCTAAAAGTGCTATGGAAGATTCTAAACTAGACCCTGATAAAGTAGATGGTGATAGATTTGGTGTTATAACTGGTAGTGGTATTGGAGGAATGGAGACTTATCAGGAAAACCATAAAAAACTACTTGAGAAGGGACCAAGAAGAGTTAGTCCATTATTTATTCCAATGATGATCCCTGATATTGCTGCTGGAAGAATTTCAATGAAATGGAATCTGAGAGGACCAAACTACACAACTGTATCTGCTTGTGCTTCTTCAGGACATGCTGTTGGAAACGCGTTCAGAACTATTCAATATGGTGATGCTGATCTAATGATCGCAGGAGGAGCTGAAGCTGTTATAACTGATCTTGCTATTGCAGGATTTTCTAATATGAAGGCGCTATCAACAAGAAATGATGAACCTGAAAAAGCAAGTAGGCCTTTTGACAATGACAGAGATGGATTTGTAATGGGTGAAGGTGCCGGTATGCTTATTCTTGAAGAATATGAGCACGCTATGAAAAGAGGTGCTACAATCTATGCTGAAATAGCTGGAATTGGTTTCTCAGGTGATGCAAAAGATATTGTTGCTCCAGATCCTGAAGGTGGTGGTGCAAGAAGGGCTATGCTGGCTGCTGTTAAAGATGCAGATATAAACCCTGAAGATATTGACCATATAAATACTCATGGTACTTCAACACCAACAGGTGATATTCCTGAAACTATTGGTATTAAAGCTGCTTTCGGTGATCATGCATATAAAATAGCTATCAATTCAACAAAATCTATGATCGGTCACTTACTTGGTGGCGCAGGTGCAGTTGAACTAATTGGAACAATTAAAGCAGTTCAAACGAACACTGTTCATCCTACAATAAATTTGGAAACCCCTGATCCAATGTGCGATCTAAACTATACTCCGAATAAATTTATCGAAAGAAAAGTTGACTATGCATTGAGTAATACTTTCGGTTTCGGAGGACATAATTCATCTATACTTGTAAAAAAGTTTCAAGGTTAATCTTGCTTAAAAAATTCTTTACGAAAAACAATGAGAATAGCATGGATGCATCTGTTTATGAGAGTCTAAAAGCACTTGAGAACAAAATATCGTATTCATTTAAAAATAAGGACCTGTTGCTTACCGCATTAAAGCACAGGTCTTTCATTTCTCAGAACACTCAAAATAGAATTGATTCTAATGAAAGATTAGAATTCTTAGGAGATTCTGTTTTAAATTTTATCGTAGTTAAACATCTATATAAATCCTATCCTGATTTAGACGAAGGTGAGCTTAGTAAAATGAAATCTATCATAGTTTCCGGTGAGAATCTTTCTCTTATTGCTAGAGATATGAAAATGGGTGATCATATATTACTTGGTGAGCATGAAGAAAAATCAGGTGGAAGAGAAAAATCTTCAATCCTGGAAGATACTTTTGAAGCTATAATCGGGGGCATTTACATTGATAGTGGAATTGCTAAATCAGAGAAAGTTATAAAAGCCTTGATTATAGCAAATATCAATAAAGCTCTGGAAAACACTCTTACCAGGAATTATAAATCTGAATTGCTTGAACTTGTTCAATCAAAAGGTTTAGAGCCACCAACTTATAAGGTTGTAAGTGAAGAAGGTCCTGAGCATGAAAAAATATTTACTGTTAAAACAATCGTTGATGGAGAAGAAATTTCTCAAGGATCTTCTACCTCAAAAAAAAGAGCTGAACAAGAAGCAAGTCGAAAGGCATTGGATAGCTTAGATATAAAGCCATTAGATAACTTAGATATACTAAGCAATTAAAAAAAAAAAGACTTGCCTTCAATACAATTTTTATGCAAATTAAGTTCTAATTAAAATATTTAATTAAAATAATAAAAACCTTTCGGAGGATTTATAAATGAAGAAGTTAGCTATATTCTTTTTGTTAGTGATCGTAGCAACGATTATTTTCATATCATGTAGTAGTGAAAGTAATGTTCCAACTGGAGATGAAATAGAATACGAAGTAGGAATTCATTTTACTACAGTTCTAGACGATACTGTTGCTGTTGGAGACATTATGTCAACTTACTACTTTTCTCCTGATGTTATTGAAGACGGCGGTAATCTTGCTGGACAAACATTTAGATGGGATTTTAATGGTGATGGATACTGGGATACAAAATTTGAATCTTACGTAGATCCCGTAGAGTGGCAATTCGCTACAGCAGATACATTTTTAGTTACAGTTGAATTTGCATTAGCAGGGGATGTTTTTGCAACAGCGTCTCAAGAAGTTGTTGTTGATGAGTTTAATATTGAATCAGTTACACTATCGGTAAACCCTCCTTCTGCATCTTTTATTGAAACTTTTATGTTTTCAGCTGTAGTCGGTGGTTTAGATGAATCTGAAAATGAAACAAACTTACAATACCGGTGGGATTTTAATGGAGATGGTAATTGGGATACTGGAGATGACTGGATAAGCGAAACTGATTTAGGTGTTGAGGATAATTACTATCAAGTTGAGAATGTATCAGTAAATATAAGTCCATGGCAATATTCTTTGGAAGGCGACTATGAGTATACAGTTGAAATTAAAGAAATTAGAGAAGATCGCGAAGTGATTATCGGTAAATTCAGTGATTCAATCACAGTTAATTCAATGACAGATATCACTATTATTGCAAATCCTACTTCTGCTCCAATTATTGATTTATTCACATTTAATGCAAGTCTTACAAATGCTGATGATGGTGATGTAATAGAATATCGTTGGGATTTTGATAATAATGGAGAGTGGGATACTGACTGGTTAGGTGAAAAACTAGACAACAAAACAAAGTATGCTTCAATTAGTGAAGATGCTACTTGGAAATACAACGAGACTGGAATTTATACTGCAAGAGTTGAAGCAAAAGAGGTTAGAACAGATGGTTCAGTACCCCCTACAGTCACTTCTACACAGGCGGTAACTGTTACATCCATTGATCCTATATTCACTCCAGTATCAGGGACTCAATCAAAAACCTTAATAGAAACATTTGAATTTAGTGCTGCATATGAGGATGTCGATCCAAATTTAGTGTTGAAATTTAAATGGGATTTTGATAGTGATGGAATTCCGGATACTGACTGGATATCGGAAGAAACAGAAGGCACACCATGTCCAGATTGTGAAGTTTCAATAGTTGCTCCATATAATTTAACAAACACAGTTAGTTGGAAGTATGAGACAACAGGTCCAAAAATGGCTACCGTTAAGATTTGTGAAGAAAGAGATAATGGCGATGTGATTTACTTAGGACCTTACACAATTGATGTAACAGTTACAGACATTGTTCCTGCTAATTCTCTAATTAATACCGTTATGACTCTTTTTGAACCATTCGTATTTAGAACTCAAATTAATAATGTAGAATCTGATGTCGTTTTGCAATATATTTGGGATTTTGATGGAGATGGAGAATTTGATACAGGATGGTTGTCAGAAATTTTACAATATGATAATGTTGGTAATCTATTGGAAAATTTTACATCTATAGATTCGGTTGTTTATAACTACGAAAGTGAAGGTGATTATACACCGAATCTTCAGATAAGAGAAGTTAGAACTGAGAAATACATAGATTTGGGGATTCACTCATTCCCAACTTTTACTGTAGAACCACCAGAGAATGATGATCCAATTATATCAATGGAAATTATTCTTCCTAGCATTACCTCTGTTGATACATTTAAAGTGGGAGATATTGTTGAGTTTGAAGTTGAAATTTTATATAATCATACATTATTCAAAACATTGAGAGCATACGCTCCTGGATATGAAAGTTTTTTTGACGAAACTATTTCTACTCCTGAAGATACACTAAGATTTCAAATGGCAACAGTCGATTTTCCTGTAGGAACACACCAAATAATGTTCGAACTAACAGACATAGGTAACAATGTTATATCTAGATCTATTGATATTGCACTTAAAGAAGATATTCCAACATTTGATATTAAAGATGATGGCGGAGTTGGTTATGAACTTAAATCAATTGTTCAAACTTATGATGGTGGATATATTACAGTTGCTTCAGATCCTATTCTTGGTACTAGAGTGGTAAAATACATGTACAACAAGACAACGAAGGTCGTGGATGTTTTATGGACTTCCGATGACATCGATCCAATTCCTGCAAACGTTGGAATCGGTGAGAGTATTTGTGAGGATAGAGAATACGATGGTGGTGTAGTTATAGCTGGTTGGAGAGAAAATGGTACTGACAAAGATACTTGGATAAGAAAAGTTAGTTCTAAAGACGGAAGTCTAATATGGAATAAACATTTTGGATATCCTGGTATCGATGATGGTGCAACTGTTATTAAAAAATCTATTGATGACGGATATATTATCGGTGGATACACAAAAGACTATTACCGATTTTTAGATGGAGACTCATTAACAACATTCATTCTCGATTCTGGTCATCCAAATACCGCAGGACAATGGCCTGTTTACAATTGGGATACCGGTTACGATGTAAGACTTCTTAAAGTATACAGTAATGGTAATGAGAATTGGGGGCACCATATCGTATATGACGAACATACTTTATGGAGAGATATTACTGGACATACACTTTATAAACCAGAAGCTACGTCACCGTCATTTTGGTGGCTTAGAACAATGGGTGATCAATACATTACAGATCTTGTTATAAAAGATGATGGAAATTACATGGTAACAGGATGGAATAACTCAAGATTATATGATGGAAGTTTGGATAAAGATATGTTCTTTTCTGAGTTTAATTACATTGGTGGTTTAATATCTACAACAACATGGTCAAAAATGAGTGCTTTCGATATTGATCATCTTCCAAAGACAGATGATTTTGCAGATGATTATGATATCCCTAATTTTGAAAATCGTTTAAACGAAACTCTTTTGACAGCAAATCATTTAGGCACTCCAAATGAAGATGAGATCGGTTATGGTCTGACAGATTCACACGGAGGTTATGCAGGAAATGCTGTTATGGTAGGTGAAACTTATGAAATTGATGACCAACCGGCAAAATCTAAATTCTTAGACGCATGGGTTGTAGAGTTTGCAATTAGTGCTGATGATGATGGTGCACTTTGGGAATATACTTTTGGAGATAAAGATCGAAATGAAAAAGCTTTCGGTATTGATCAAACAAAAGATGACGGATATATTGTGGCAGGCTATCACGATGAAGATGACAATACAAGTGGTACTGAAACAGAAAAAAGTACATGGATTTACAAACTAAATACACAATTATATAGAGTTTGGGAAAAAACTTATGATTCTGGAGTAAATGATTTTGGTGTTAAAGCCATACAAGACAGAGATGGTGGATTCATTATTGGTGGTAATGTTGGAACAGGAGCTTCTGTTCAAGCAAGACTAATAAAAGTAAATAAGTTAGGTGAATTCAACCTATAGAATCTAATTCATTTGAACAATCAAAAAGGGAAGCTAATTCAGCTTCCCTTTTTTTATGTCTAAATTTTTGCTTACTGAAAATAATATGTTAGTAATACAATAAAAAGTAAACTTGGTATCATATTCAATATCTTCAACTTTTTTATCTCAAGTATATTGATACCTAGTCCAATAAGAATAATACCTCCTACTGCAGATAATTCCATTATCATTATCTCTGTAAAGAATCCTTCCAGTAGGCTTGCAAACAATGTCAGTCCGCCTTGATAGATAAGCATCGGTATAACAGACAGCATCACTCCAAATCCTAAGGAAGCTGATAAAGCGATCGATGCAAAGCCATCCATTAATGATTTTGTAAGTAGAAGATCAGATACTCCACCAAGTCCTTCCTCTATAGCTCCTAATATTGTCATCGATCCCATACAGAATAACATAAAAGCTGTAACAAATCCTTCTGTGAACTTATCGTTCTTTGATCTTGTCTTTGACTTTATCTTCTCACTTAATTTGTTGACTTTATCTTCTATGTTTAATAATTCACCAGTAATCGATCCTAAAACAATGCTGAATATTATTAGCAGAATATTATTTGTTTTCAATGCCATCGAAAAACCCAGAAATAAAGTAAAAAGCCCAATTCCCTGAAATACTGTCGTTGTAATTCTTTTAGGTAATCTGGAATGAATGATCAGACCGATCACGCTCCCAACTATCACCGCACCTACATTAACAAGAGTTCCTTGCATTATCATATAATTCGAACCTAAATTTCATTTTAGTAACTTATAAGAAGAATTAAACCTTGGTTTATTTTAATAACATATATGAATCAATGTCGATCTCGTTGTGTCTTGCCTGATAGTATTCTTTGGCATCTTCAATTGCTTTATTATAAATTATCTCAGCAAATTCTTGTTCAATATGATCATACAAAGAACTTGCTCCAAGATTTCCAATTTCAACATCCAATTCATTCTTGCAAAATTCTAGAAGACTAACTACAAACTCTGTTTTTTTCTTTTCTGAAATATTTAGATCAAATCTATCTTTAGTAACCATATTATTTTTTCTTTTCCATAATTTTTGCTGAATTTTCTTTTATCATGTTCCAATCAAATCCTTCAGCTAGTTTTAATGCTTCTTCAGGTTTCATTTTTTCATAACTGAACATCAAAAAGCCACCATCAGTTTCATTTTTTCCCAGATCTATAATTATAGCACCGACTTTTTCTATTTTGTCAAATGCTAAGTGAACGTTCATTCCGTTTATTTTTTTTGTTTCATAGTTACCTTCAGATGTTTCAACATCCATTTGCGGCATTTGGCCGGAGATTATTGTATTTGTACCAATTAACACAGTAACAAGGAACTCTTTATCGCCGTTAGTGTATTCTCTCACCGCATTGATCATTTTCATACCACCCATATCCATGCTTATACCTTCGGCTTCTTCTGCTTCCCAGCCTTTGATATCGACCATTCCTTTCTTCAACGCGTCTGACTGATCAGCAAAGATCATACTTACAAGCATAATCACTAAAATCATTATTCTTTTCATTTTAAATTCTCCATTATCAATTATTATTTTTCTTGTCATGCTGAATTTATTTCAGTATCTATTTTTTATCAATTAATTTTCTAAACTCATCATCCAGGATATCCATGTACACATCATCATACTCTTTTCCGTTCATATATAAAGAATTTCGTCTTCTTCCAATTTCCTTAAATCCACATTTTCTATAAGCAGAAATCCCCCTTTCATTAAAAGAGAAAACTTTCAGCATTATATTACGAAGATTAAGATAATCAAAGCCATAACCCATTAAAAGCTTCATTGCTTCTGATCCATAACCTTTATCCCAAAAGTTCTTATTCCCTATAAAAATACCGATCTCTGCATTTCTCTCTTCATGGTTTACTTTATGAAATCCGCAGTTTCCGATCAATGTATCTGATTCTTTATCAATAATAGCATAATTATGTGACCTAGACAGCTTGTCAAGCAATTCCTTTTCTGTGTGAAGAGCGATCACACTCCCGGAATTGCCAAGGTTGCTTGTTATTTCAAGATCGTTCATCCATTCAGTATATTGCTCATGATCGTCAATATTCATTGGAGAAAGATAGCATTTTTCTCCAACTAATTTTTTAAAATATCTCATAACAAACCTACTTTTTATTTTTAGATATAAGACTGATTAAAAACGAGTAGTTCAAGGAATTATTTTATTTTGTGATTGAGTTTAGCTAACCTAAACGACATGATCAAAATAAAATAATGACGATGGAATACGAAGTTTTTCATCAGGTCTATGGCATTGTGCACATGTCTCTGAAGTTAAGAAGAGCATACGGATCAATCCTGAAATCTCCCCATTCAGGAACATATATCTCCTCTTCATCCATTGACTCAAGAACAGCCTCCAATTCCATTTTTTTAACAACCCCTAGTATTTTTTTGATCGTATCAAAATAGTGTCTCGATTCACATCTAGAGAAAATATCGAACGGTCTATCTGGAAAATTCATAAGAACAAGTGACTCAGGGAACCATCCTTGTTCATGACCAAATCTTAGAGATTGAACACAATTTACCAGATATAAGATAAAATCAGTTTGAAGCAACTCATTGAATGTAACATAGTCTGATCTTGAGTGTTTCATTAATATATCTGCATGAAGTGACTTCCTTCCAAGTTTAAGTCTCTCATTTCTATACTCAAAACTGCTGAGATGATTATGGAATATCTCAAATCCTTGAAGCTGCTCAAGACCATTATTGTCTTTTTTGATATAATATCTATCCTGAATAAGATCAACGATAAGATCATACCTGTCATGTTTCATAAGAGCTGCAATACAATATAAGAACAACTCATGTATGAAAAACTTAAAAATATCTAATCCGCATTTATGCTTATATTCATAATCTTCAGGAAATACAAGATATTTGGTCAGCGTCTGAAAGAAATCATGCATTCTTTTACCAATAAAATCATCGAACATGTACTGCCCGATCATATATACAAGTTCAACAAACTCGTTCTTATAAATAAAATATTCATCTCCTGAGCTGAATATCTTTTCATCGTATTCTTCATCTCCCTCTTCCAGATCGATCCTGAATTTTTCAAGGTTAGTTGAAAATACATTTAAATACTCTGTTACTAGACCGATTGCATTAGGCCTACCCTCTTTAATAGCCTTTTTTGCAGAAGTATAAAGATCAGTTGTTTCCAGAGAGAATTTTTCATCTTCACTGAAGCTTATAGATTCACCAAAATTTGGTTTAATATAGACCGGTCTGTCATGTACCCATCTTAGAAGTTTTTCAAAATTCTTACTATATGTATCATCATTTGATAGGTCAATGTATGATCTTAGTTTATAAAAATCTGGTATATACGGATTTCCATCATCATCTTTTTCAGAGAAAACGACTATGAATTTATCATTATTTATCTTCTCGAATAATTCTTTAGTAATGATCTGCGCACCTTCATCAGTCAAATATCTCTTGCTGCAGATGATCAACACTTTATCAGTATCAATATCGGTTATTGAATCCTCTAAAAATTCTTTTGCATTCTCACCTTCTTTTAGATCATATTTATCAAAGATCACATCAACATTAGAATCAACAAGCTTTTCCGCTAGAGTTTCCACCCAGTCATCTTGTTTAGGTGTTTCCCAGTTGTATGAAATAAAAACTTTTGGTCTTATCATAAATTATTCTCCTGATTTTGGTCTTTTTCTATGCTTATAAATATAAGTATAAGATACGATCATATCAAGGAACAGTAAACGATATTATTAATATTGGATGAATTAATAAAATCTTTCATATTTTTTCACCTATTTCTAATACCAAACCGCACCGATACCGATACTGATCAGCATTGGTGTGTCATCTGTTTCCGGAAGGAAAAAGCCATTAATTGAAAAATGTGCTTCCTGGGCAAGTTTCTCTGAATAATCTCCGAAATTACCCCAGTCTATGGTCCACTGAATACCAGCAGCATTAAAAGTACTGGTAGGATCTTCAGTATAATATTTACCCTCAACTTCAACGGTACTCTTGGAAATAGTAAAGTTCGGTTTCCAATAAACTCCAAGCATTATACCTTTCCAGTCTGCGTTAGTCCAATATTTACCAAGACCGAAGGTATACCCTACATTTGTTGAAATTTCATAAGTTAAAATTTCAATATTATTTTCTATGTCATTTATATCAATACTACCTGCAGTCATGTTAAAAGAACCCATTACAGCTGTAGAAAAAGCATTCCAGTTATTCTTACCTTCAGAGTAACTTGGAGGAGAAAGAAATTTAAAAGCCCAAGCATACGCAAAACCAAATCCATTCATTGTAAAATCAGTTTCTGATCCTGTTCCCAGATCCATACCCATACTTGCATAAGTATAATTAATTGACATACTTTTCTGCTTTAAAACTCCTCCATCTTCAATCCAGCATCTTCTTTGTGCATCCGACTCTAAAGTTTGATAATAATCAACACTGATCTCTCCAGTTTTTTTATCAAGATCAACTGTTGGCTTATTACCAGCATTTTCTTGCTGAATTTCTTCTATAAATTCTTCCTCTTTGGGATTTGCCGGTTTAACTTCAGTCTCTTTTTTTTCAGTTTTATTTGATTTTTTAAAACTCTCAAGCATTGATTCTTTTTCATTTTCTGTCAACGGTTTAGCCGGTTCGTCATTTTTTTCAAAAACGATCTCTTTTATTGAGTCCCAGGTTATAATTCGTTTATTATTATCTTCATCAATAACTTCTGCATATTTCCCTATCTCATACTTTTCAACAGTACATTTGAGAGTATCACCGTTCTTGTAATAAATTGTAGCTTTCTCCAGAGAAAAAGCCATAAATACAAATAAAAACAATATTGCAACAAAACAACTTTTAAATTGTAGAGTATTCATACTTTCCTCTCATTATATATTTTAATTTCTGTGATAGTAATCTATTATAAATTAATGAATTGTCAAGCAGAATTATGGGATAATAAATTTATTTGACAAATCTTCCTTCTCTTCCCATCTTCCTGTAAAATAATCTTGAGAGAGTGTACCAAATGAAAATATTAAAGAAAGAAAAAGTTTTCTCCGGAAAATATTCTGATATGAGCATTACTCATTTTGAGGATAAATTCGGAAATAAGAAAGCCTGGGAGTTTCTGGAAAGAACAAATGATACTGAAGCGGTAGTAATAAATGCATTTCATAAAGATAAAGTTATCCTTGTTAAGCAGTTCAGATTCCCTATAGATATGTTTTTAATTGAATTTCCCGCCGGTTTGATAGATAAAGGTGAGACTCCGGAAAGTACAGCAGTCAGAGAATTACTTGAAGAGACGGGCTATGAAGGAATAGTAACAGCTATCTCCCCTCCTCTCTGCACTTCTGCAGGTATCACAGGAGAATTTATATATCTCGTTGATATGGAAATAACTTCTGAGAGAGGAAAACAGATCCTCGATGAAACTGAAGAGATTGAGGTACTTGAATTTGATAAAAAAGATTTAAAGAAACAATTACTCGATTATATAGAAAAACATCCTGATACGGCAATTGACAGCAAAGTCTGGGCAACATATTTTGAGAAGTGAATTAAGGTTGACTAACAACACGAAAGCCGTAGTGGTTGAGACTGCTACTCGGTTTGTTGAAGTCGCGATTAGCAACGCGACAATACTTAGCACGGAAGTACCAGCTTCCACCACGAATAACGCGGAATAAACCACTATTTACACCTGTAGGGTTTGTCTGAGAACTACTGCTATAAGCGCCATACCAATCCCAACACCATTCCCAAACATTACCACTCATGTCATAAATTCCGAGTTCATTTGGTTTCTTATAACCGACTAATTTTGTTGATTTGTTATTATTACCTTCATATTCTGCTACTTCGCCGACATCATTACTACCTGAATATTCGTAGTGTGCGGAAGACAAACCACCTCTACTCGCATATTCCCATTCTGCCTCGGTTGGTAATCTGTAACCACTTGCATTAAAATCACATTGTGTATTATTTCCACTTCCTGAATAACACTTCTTTAAACCATCCATTTCACTCAACTTATTACAAAACTCTACTACTTCATACCAATTTACATTTTCCACAGGATTATTATTCCCCTTAAAACGACTCGGATTCTTACCCATTACTACCTTATATTGAGCTTGTGTAACTTCATATTTACCTATATAAAAATCACTGACTGTTACACTCCTCTTTTGCTGAAAAGTCCCACCTATTACACCTATTAAAGTTAGGTCTATTGCATTTGATCTAATTTCTTTTGAAAAAGCTAACTCTTTATATCTTATGTTTAGCTCAGAGTCTCTTTGAACCTTGGCATAGTCATTCCATTTCTTTTTAAATTCTTCAAGATACTTTTTCTTTAATTCTTCACTTAACTTCGATACATTCATTTTTTCCATGTTCTCAATATCTTTCTTAAAATTAGGCTTAAGAGCATCTAATTCTGCTTGCTTTTTAATCTTTGTTTGTTTTATTTTTAAATATACGGGCTCTAATAAAACTAATATTTTTTGTTTAACTTCAGAATATTTAATTGAATTTACTTCGTTTCTTAGATTTTCCAGTTTTTCGTGTTTTGTAAAAATATTTTCTATCTTATCTAATTCACTTATCGTACGATTGTATTTGTTCTTTAATTCATTGAATACTTTCTCTTTTTCTTTTGCTTCTATTTATTTACTTGCTTCCTCTTCCTTTGCTCGTTTTAGATCTTGTTCCTGTTCCATAGCAATTTCCCAACTGGCAAGATCAGTATTATCAATTTCTATCTTCTTTCCTTTAATTTCTTTTGGCTTATAAACCGGTAATTGTTCATTCAAATACGAAGTATCTTCGATATATTTTTTTATCTTAGCAAGCTCTTCCTCTTCATTGTATTTGAATATAGCTTTTACGTTTTTCTTTTTCCTAGCCTTAACTTCTTTTTCAGCATCATATCGAAATAACTGAAAAGGTTCGTAGATTATTCCACCTTCAGTCTGATATACAGGATCCATTGGTGGAAGACCTTGAGATTCTGTATAGTCTAAAAGCCTGTTATCTGCAAATAAGACAAGATCCTCTATTGTTATAACTCCGTCCTTTGACATATCAATATCCATAACTGAGTTAGGCGAATCATTCAGGTAAGTTAAATAATAAGTGAATGCACCTTTACCTTTATCCTTTCTTTCAAAAGATTGTTGTCCTTCGCTTGCAGCGTAAATAGTTTTAACAATAGTTTTACCTGATTTTGAAGATGACTTACTATTTCCAATTGATGAATTGACTTTTATCCCTTTCCCAGTATTAAGCTTTGAAGCAATTTTCTTCCCTGCACCCTTTCCTTCTCTTTTAACAAAATTCCTGCAGGCATCAACGATCATTACCACTTCAGAAGGATTCTTTTCCTTTAATATCTGTTTTATTTCCTCAACAGAAATACTTCCGTATTTTTCAGGATTATCAATGTTGCCATCAGCACCAAGTAGGTAATTTTTCCCATCCGAACCACCTATTCCATGTCCTGAAAAAAAGAAAATAACTTCATCACCTTTTTGTATTCCTCTAGCAAAAGCATTAACATTTGAATAAAGATCAGAAGCTGTCAGCATTTCGCCATAATCAGCATCTTTGATAGCCCAGATATGATCGTCCTCAAAACCTCCTTGCATTAATAGTTCCTTCATTGCATCAACATCGCCGTGACAGGCTTCCAAAGAAGCGAATGCCTTATAATTTTGAACTCCAACTAACATTGCAGTCCGCTTTGCGGATAACATTGAAGCTATCATTAAAATTGTGATTAAAATTATTTTCTTCATGTTTGATATCTCGTTTTGTTTATAAAACTATGGTCTGCGAACAACTCTGAATCCACTACCTTTACTACCATCCGGACTATAATTAAATCTACTGGATACTCTGCAATTGAACTCATTATTTGACCAATATCCTCCACGCATCACTCTTATTTTGCCCAACTCTGGACCTATTGGGTTATCATTACTACTGTTTTTGTAGTAATCATCATCATACCAATCCCAACACCACTCATGAATATTACCACTCATGTCACAAATTCCGAGTTCATTAGACTTCTTTTTACCAACATCATGTAATTCTCTTTCTGAATTATCACCATACCACCCAACATTTTGAATATCATCACTACCACTATATTTATAACCAATTGATTTTACCCCACCTCGAGCAGCAAATTCCCATTCAGCCTCTGTAGGTAGTCTGTAACCACTTGCCGTAAAATCGCAAACTATGTTAAGTTTATTTCCCAAATAACACTTTTCTAAACCTTCAAATTCACTTAACTTGTTACAATATTCAATAGCTTCTATCCATTTAACTCTTCCAATTGGTTTATTTTCACCTTTAAATTTACTCGGGTTATATCTCATTATTTCTATCCACTGTGATTGAGTTATCTCATATTTACTCATGTAATAATCGTCAACACTTACTATATGTAACGGTTTTTCATCTCCTTTGCCTTTTTTAAAATCATTCCCCATCTGAAAAGTATCACCCTCAACAAAAATCATATCAATACCAAACTTACTTGACAACTTATTTTCAATTTTCTTTTTAGTATCAGTAATTTCTATTTTCTGTTTTGTAATTTTCAACTCTTCTTTTTTTACAATTCCGTTATAACTAGACAAAGCTAAATCACCATATTTCTCACCATATATTTTTGTATATGGTTTTTGTCTCTTTGAATTTTCAAGTGCCCAATCTGTAACACCATCTTCAACAAATGTCGCTAACTCAGTAAAGGAAACTATACCATCATTATTACCAGCATAATCTTGATTATCCGCTTCTCCTTCTAGGCCTTTTAAAATATAATTTGTAAATGCACCATAATCACTACTCTCATCTTCATAACTAAACCACCCATTTTTTGTAGCATAAAATGTTGCCGCAACCTCGCTTTTTTCAAATTTTTGAGATTTTAGTCCATTTTTATTAATACCTTTATTTTTTTGAAAGGCTTCCCTACATGCATCAACAAGTAATAATGATTTTTTTACACCAGCACTTTGAAAAGTATCTGTAACTTCTTTAAGTTTTAAACTTGAATTAAAAATATCATCAGGATCTGTATCTGCAAGCACCAAGTAACTATCACCTTTTTCATCAGTTATCCCATGCCCTGAGAATGAAAAAACGACTAAATCTTCTGGTTCTAAAAAATCTTTCAAATAATCAAGTTTAGATTTTATCTTCCTTAATGTTGGATATTCAGGACTTCTAGGATCATTTTTATCCGATAATACATAAACATAATCAAATTGACCAAAATCTTCAAATACTTGCCCAAGCGCTTCAGCATCATTACGAGCTTTTTTCAAATCAAGAATTCCATCGTAATCGTAATTGTTGATTCCGACACAGATAGCCCAACGTTTACCTTCGTTTCCGGCTTTTTCTTTTATTGTGATCCCTTTTGAAGTTTGTGCTAATAAAAAACCTGCCGATATCATTATTGCGATGAAAATTATTTTTACTTGATTCATATAAACATTCCTTTCGTCTTTTTTAGTGAATTTCGTGGTAGCCTTATTTTACTTACTCGTAATTATATCAATCTTTTCCTCACAGAACTCCGCAGCTTTACTATTAGATTTTTTCTTCTTATTTATCTTAATACCACGAGTCTTAATTCCTGTATCTTGATACGAATCTTCAATAAGATAAACATTCTCAGCATCTTGAACAGTACTTGATCCGAGTTCATCTGTACTTGCAAATACAATAATCTTTTCTGTTCCGAAAGGAGGAGCTACAGTAAGCTCATACTTATCCTTCCCTGAAGGTAGCTCATAAACTGTTCCCCCGTTGAAATAATTATCTTTTCTAAACGGATTTGGTAATAATTGGATCTGAGTACCGTCTACTTGTACATAAACAACTTTAGCATAGAAGGGTTTATTCCCCTTCACATAAAGCTTTATATTTTCATTCTCTTTGTACTTCAGTTCTTTCTTGTCACACCATGCTTTTATCATCAAAGGTGCATTGGGGTCATCCATAATTCCAGCACTTGAATACATCTTTTCAAGTTTTTCAGTCTTAGGAGTAACTTCAACTTTAAGAGTGATCTTAAAAGATTCACCCATCATAGGATCTTGAAACCATTCAGATTTAAGTTCTTCGATTATCTTCACAACTGCTTGAGAATAAGCTTCCATAAGATCTGCTTCTGTCACATAATTCTTAACAACTGTCTCCGACTTAACGTAAGTTCCTGCCACTTCTGAAGCCATTTTCTTAGCATTAGTCATAGCTTCGGAGATAGTTTCTTTTCTTGACTTGTCATCACCCATTGATGCGGTACCCTCAACCTCAATAATAATTGATTGAGCAGAGAATAAAGTGATCAGAAAAGTTATCATAAAGAACAAAAATATCTTTTTCATATTATTTCCTTATATATTATATTCTAGTAATCGTTGTCTAGAAAATATGATTTGTTTTCGATTTATTCAACTAAAATATTATCAGTGAATCTTTTGACTTACCTTGTACTTAACGAAATTTTGGTTACCTGTAAAAAAAGGGGACGAAAAGAAATCGTCCCCTACGTATTATCTATAAAACTCTTTAAAAGCTTCTATCACAACATCAATATCATCTTCTGATACATCCAGGTGTGTAACCAATCGAATATCTCCATATCCACCTATGAGAATACCTTTCGCTTTCATAAAATCTTGAAGCTCAACAAACTTTTTCTCATCAGCTTCAATAAACATCATATTCGTCTGAACTTCTGAGATAGAACCTTGTAATTCAGGGATAGTATTCAATCCATCAGAGAGTATCTTTGCCTTTTCATGATCTATTACTAATCTTTTAACATTATTCTCAAGAGCATAGATCCCAGCTTCAGCAAGAAGACCTGCCTGTCTCATACCACCACCCAGCATTTTTCTCCATCTACGGGCTTTTTGAACTAATTCTTTTGACCCACAGAGTAAAGACCCTACTGGTGCCCCAAGTCCCTTTGAAAGACAGATAGAAATTGAATCAAAATATTTTGTAATTTCTTTGATATCAACATTCAACTTTACCGCAGCATTAAAGACTCTTGCTCCATCAAGATGAAGTTTTAAATTATGTTTATCTACGAAATCTCTAGATGCTTTAATATATTCTAAAGGTAGAACTTTACCATTATTGGTATTCTCTAAGCAGAATAATTTTGTTTTAGCAAAGTGATAATCATCGGGTTTGATCTTTGTCTCAGCTTTGGCAAGATCAATAGTTCCATCTACTTCAAACTCGATCGGTTGTGGTACAATGGACCCTAAAACAGCTGCTCCACCGCCTTCATGAATATAAGTATGAGCTCCCTGTCCAACGATATATTCCTCTCCCCTTTCACAGTGAGATAGTAAAGCCATAAGGTTTGTCTGAGTTCCACTGGGTGCAAAGATAGCATCTTCTGTTCCAAGCATTGCAGAAGCAAGTTTTTCTAATTTATTTACAGTTGGATCTTCCCCGTAAACATCATCACCAACTTCTGCTTCAAACATTACCCTTTTCATCTCTATGGATGGTTTCGTAACTGTATCACTTCTAAGATCTATTATTTTCATTATTTTTCCTTTGTCATTGCGAGGATTTATAAAAATCCGTGGCAATCTTTTTTTTAATGCGATGTGGGAAGACATAGGAGCCTTCCCCTACGGATAATTGTTAATTGTCTTTTATAAATATTGTTCGGAATACCAGCCTTATAAAACGAAAGGTATCTCTGAAAACACTGATCGAACTGTGAGCACCTTCGTATAATGCTGAAATAGGAATACTTTCTATTTTAAAACTTTTTCGACCAGCTTTTATCAATATCTCCGACTCCATTTCAAATTTATCTGATTCTAACTTTATATCTTCAACAACTTTAGTCCTTATTAATCTATAACCTGATTGACTGTCAGGGATCTTACATTTTGCAAGTTGAGAAACAATAAATGAAGTTGTTCTATTGGAGAAAACTCTTTCTATAGGCATAGTAGTAGTGTCGCCTAATCTATCTCCGACTACAATATCTGCATTAGATTCTTCGTATTTCTTAATAAAATCAGGGATGAACTTAACATCATGTTGTAAGTCTGAATCAATGGTTAGAAAAAATTCAACATTGTTTTCAACCATGTACTTAAAACCCTTTTTAAGAGCAGAACCTTTACCACTATTTGTTTCATTTGAAAGAACTGTGACTTCACGATCCTTACAAATCTGAAGTGTATTATCTTTAGAACCATCATCTACAACTACAACTTTGTCAAGAAGATCTATCTCCTCAAATCTATGAAAAAGATCCCCGATATATCTCTCAGAATTGTAGGCAGGAACAAGTATTTTGAAATTTAATTCTTTCATAGCCGTAAATATTATAAATCTAACCGTAAATATCAAGATAAAAGAAAATGAATTGATTAATATTATAGTTTTATCATCTTATTCTTTTTATATTGAAAATATGGAAAAGAAGGCAGGGAACATATCTAAAATATATAAACCTGAGGCTGAAACAAAGGTCTCTTTACCTCTTTTTTCTGAAAAACTTTCTGCAGGCTTTCCATCTCCTGCAAATGATTACATAGACAGAGGTTTAGATCTAAACGAACTACTGATACAAAACCCATCAGCAACTTTCTATGTGGAGATCGAAGGTGAATCTATGATCAATGCAGGTATCAACTCTGGCGATATCCTTGTAGTGGACAGGTCACTTGAAGCCAAGCATGGAACAATTATCGTAGCTATCCTGGATGGAGAGTTTACTGTAAAGAAACTCTACTGGCGGGGAAAAGTAGTTAAGTTGGTTGCTGAAAATCCAAATTATAAACCTATTGAAATAACAGATGAGATGGATTTTGAGATATGGGGTGTTGCAACAACTGTAATTCATAGGCTTAACAAGTAATTTAGATATACACTATAATTCATGAACTAAACAAATAGGAAATAATTATGTGCGGACGATTTGCTCAAGTATATGATGATTCTGCTTTGAAATCAGAGTTTCAAATTGAAAATATTCAGAATAAGATAAATAAAAGATTCAATCTGTCTCCCGGTATGGAAATAAACACGATTCTTATAGAAAATGATGTAAATACTTTAAAGAAACAACATTGGGGCATTGATAATATCCGTGGTAAAGAATTGGACAATTCTGTATTTAACACAAGATATGATACTTTCCTAACAAATAACTTTGGAAGAAATTTTCATAACAGCAGATGCATTGTTCCTGTAACCGGATTTTATGAATGGAATAATAAAGTTCCTTATTTTATAAAATACTCCGACGATCGAATACTTTCACTGGCAGGTGTTTATACTTTCAATAAGA
The DNA here is from genome assembly GCA_027858795.1 of Candidatus Delongbacteria bacterium. The sequence goes on from JAQICF010000004.1 coordinate 30,230, forward strand.
ACAGAAATGAATATTCATGCTCTATCCTAACTGTCAGTTCTATGGGGCTACTTTCAAATATCCACGAAAGAATGCCGGTGATTCTTTACGGATATGATAAATTTAGATGGATGGATAATCATAGATACGATCAATCATCACTTGAGAATATTTGTTTGAAAAGAATTGAGAATGATGAACTGAGTATAACCAGAGTTTCAGATCGAGTAAACTCATTACTTCATGATTCGCCTCAATGTATTGTACCGGTGAAAGAAGAATCTTTGTTTTAGGTCAGTAAACTATGAAAAAAGAACACAATAAAATATTCGCGCTCGTTGACTGTAATAGTTTCTATGCCTCCTGTGAAAGGATCTTCCGCCCGGATCTTAGAGGCAAACCTGTTGCTATTCTTTCAAACAATGACGGTTGTATTGTAGCTTTGACTAAAGAGGCAAAAGAACTTGGACTTACCAGAGGTGAGCCTTATTTTAAGATCCCTGCTGATGCCAGAAAGAAACTGTCAGTTTTTTCTTCGAATTATTCAATGTACGGAGATATAAGTCACCGTGTCATGGATATTTTAGCAGAGTTCTCACCTGAATCTGAGATATATTCCATTGATGAAAGTTTTCTTGATCTGACCGGCATGAACATAGATCTTACAGAGTACGGAAAAGAGATACGAAAAAAAGTTAAATGGTCAACAGGGATACCTGTTTCAGTTGGTATAGGTAAAACTAAAACACTGGCAAAGCTTGCAAACCACATTGCCAAGAAACTTGATAGATTTAACGGTGTTCTTGATCTATCCTCCGAAGAAAATATAGATAAATATCTTTCCATGGTAAAAGTCAGCAGTATTTGGGGAATCGGCAGAAAACTTTCAACAAAGCTGGAAAGAAAGAATATCGTCACTGCTAAAGACCTCAAATATACATCAGATGGTTGGATTCAGAGAAATCTTGGCGGAGTCACAGGTATGAGAACTGTCTGGGAACTGAGAGGCATTTCATGCATTCCTCTTGATACTATTCCTACCGTTAACAAAGGTATCATCAGTTCACGCTCATTCGGAAAACCTGTGGAGACTCTAAGTGGATTAAAAGAAGCTGTTTCATCGTATATATCTATCGGAGCAAAGAAACTCAGAAAACAAAAGACCGCTGCTTCCGCTCTGACCGTTTATATTAAAACGAATCGTTTCAAAGATGAACCTCAATATAACAACAGTATCACATATAAAACTCCCTACCCTACTTCTTCGACAATAGAACTGACCGAATATGCTCTGAACCTTCTGGAAAGAATTTATAAAGACGGTTACAAATACAAAAAAGCAGGTATCATGCTTGATGGGATAGTACCGAATAATGCTATTCAATATAATCTTTTCACACCTGAAAAATTTGGAGTTGAAGTTGATAATGCTTTGGATGCTGTGAATAAAAAATGGGGTCGAAATGCTTTGTTTACCGGAAGTTCAGGCATTAACCGAAAATGGTCTATGAGAAGAGAATTCGTTTCTCCAAGATATACCACAAATTGGAATGATATACTGAAAATTAGAATTTAAATGTAAGGAACAGTTTGAAACTGTTCCCTACATTCTTAATATTTTTAATTATTAATTGTAATCATAAACATTCACACTCACTTCTCCGTCCTCTTCCATTGCTACATACAATTTATCCCCAACAAAACATAAAATATTCTTAACAACCGCTTCGTTGTAAATAACATTGCCTTTGAATTTATAATTATTGAGAAACACTCCATCTTTGAAAATGCTAAATTCTGTAAATCCACCTGCTACACTTTCATCAGTATTGGCTTTCCTTACCCAAACACGATTAAATTTATCACAATAAATATCTTCAATTGCTTTATTATATGCTCTTTTCAGATCATTTGTATTTGAACCGTCACTATTTCGAACAGCTCCTTTGAATATTTTGATCCTGTCTTGAGAGATTTCTGATTTTTTATAGCTCATCTTAACAATTTGCTCAAGTTGTCCTTCAAGGTCATATACTTTATATTTAAAAAGATTCTCACTAACTTCAGCGACAAAGATATTCTTGTCTGAAAAAGAAAACGGAGAAAATATGTCTGTAGGATTAATTTGCGGATTATTTGTATCGAACTCAAGCTTTCTTTTTTCAATAGAAAACATCTCATTGTATTTTGAATCATACATCTGTACTTCTACGGTCATATATACTATCCCATCAACCATCTTGTGACCCATTTTGAGTGCAAGATTTCTATTTTTGTTTAACTGTTCCATAAAAATAGGTTGTTTATCCTGAGGGAAAGATTTAAAACCTAAAAAATTACTCTTTTTATCAAATTTAACCCACTTATCTGAAGCCTGATC
>JAQICF010000065.1 GCA_027858795.1 Candidatus Delongbacteria bacterium
ATATCAAAGCAAATGTTGCTCTAAATACTTCCCTCAGCCCTTTCAAATTCAAAGAATTCAGATTAAAAAAGAAGGCGACGATAAAAGCAAATATAAACTGGGATAAAGGAACATTTGTATCATCTGCAGATATCAAAGCAGGTATGTGTGAATGGAAAAACTATAAATTTTCCACTATCGATATTTCCGCAACGCTAAACGATAAAGGCTCGGTCGATATCAAAAAATTAGATGTTCGAATGGATAGTTCTTTTGTGACCCTGAAAGGAAGATCAGTAATATTTGACAGGAACTGGGAAATTTTAAAGGATCCTAAGATAGATGTAGAACTAAAGGGTAAAAATATTTCATCAAAAATGTTTTATCCAGAGATAGATACCAAGGTAAATTGTAATCTTAAAGCAAAAGGAAAATTAAGTTCGTTATTCGGTGATTTTGATATATTAACTGAGAAAATAAATTATTCCGGGATAGAAATAGAAAATATTTCTCTGAATGGAAGATTTGAGAATAAAGATATTGTTTTCAACAATATTGACATCATTGTTGCAGGTGGAAAGATCAGTGCTGAAGGAAAGGTCACTGAGTTCACTAACTTTGAATCAACGATCAAAACAAGGGGTCTTAAGATCGCTTCATTGTATCCTGATATAGACAAATATATTACAGGTGGAAACCTTGACCTTGATATAGAAGCCGGTGGAGATTTTAAAAATCCTAAGGTCAGTGGAAATGCCTTGCTCACAGATGCTTTGTATCAGGATGGAACATTACCTGAGATCAAACTCGATTTTAAACTGGAGAACTTCATTGCCGATCTGATCATTGACCTTGGTTTTATTGTGAATGCTAGGACTGACCTGAAAAAAAGAGATTACTCATTTATATCAAAATTTGACAATTGGGATTTTTCGTACCTGATACCTGAAAACATGAATGATCTTTTAACTGGATATATTAGCGGTCGCGTAGAAGGGTCAGGTAACTTTAACAATATCCAAGATTATGCTCTGGTAGCTAACATTGATTCATTGACCCTTAAAATGGATAAGAAAAGAATAATCTTTGGAAGTGATCTTGTTGCAAGTATGTCACAGGAAAAACTAAAATTAAATAAATTCGATCTGAAATTATTGGATGATGGTTTTATCAATGCTGAAGGATATATCAATTTAAAAAAAGATCTTGATCTCAATTTAAAAATGCAGGTGCCTGTTCGATCTCTTGCTTTTCTAAGAGATGAATTGCTCGATACAGAAGGTTCAATGAACGGCAATCTCAATCTTAATGGATCTTTCGATGATATTAAATTTTTAGGGAATTTACATTTAGACAAATTGGGATTTTATCTACCAGTGACAGAGCAGAAAATTTACGATCTTAACGGAAATTTTATACTTGATGCTAAATCAGTTAATTTTAATGATATTTCCGGCAAAATAGATAATGGAAGCTTTGATCTCAACGGAAGTTTTGATATCAATAATAAACTTATCGAGAATATAAATATCACTGCAAAAACAACATTGCTGCCGATAAGCTATCCAGATCACTTTGATGGATCAGTTAACTCAGATCTCAGCTATGAGGGGAATTTATCAACAGGGAAATTAAATGGTAGTATAATCGTTCAGGATGCTCTCTATTATAAAGATTTTGACCCATTCGGTAATATCTTCAGCGGACAGAATAAAAAAACAATTACAGTAAGTTCAGAGAAAAAACAACTGCCGAACATCAGCTTAAACTTAACTTTAAGAAGCCGCAGAACGCTTGTATTGGATAATAATTTTGCTTTCCTTGAGTTAAAACCTGATCTGGACATAACCGGGAATCTGAATTCTCCACTGATATCAGGCAGGACTAAAATTGAAAAGGATGGATTTATTATTTTCCAGAAAAATACTTTTATTATAAAAAAAGGGATCCTTGATTTCAACCCTATCTACGGAATGCTTCCAACAGTTGACATACAAAGTGAAACAAAAGTTAATGATCACAGGATATTTTTATCTGTCTCTGAAAACCTGTCCAATCCAAAATTCTCACTAACTTCTATACCAACAGAAAGCGATGCTGATATTTTGTCCATATTATTATTCGGAAGAAAAGCAGATGAGTTTATCTCAGGTACTAACGGTGTTGCAGTTACAAAAGAAAAACTTGTAGCCGACTGGCTTTACAATACATATCAGAAAGATATTGCAAAGAAAACAGGTCTTGATCAAATTGAACTAACTGTTCCCAATAATTTTTCAGCTACAAAACCTCAAGGTTACGGTTTGACAGTTGGAAAGAACATCTCAGACCGTTTGGTTTTAAAATATTCAGTTGTTAATAACTCTTCAGAGTTCGTACAGAAAGGAATAGCAGATTATAAATTGTTGGAAAATATTGTATTCAGTGGTTTCCAGTCAACTGATAATCAATTTGGTGCAGAAATAAAATACAGGTTGGAATTTAGATGATGAGATATCAACCGAAAATATTTTATATAATAATTCTAATCATTGTAAAACTTACCTTTGCTCAAAATGACTTAGGCATAAAAAATGCAATTGAAGCTGAGAGAATATCTAAAATTAAATTTAATAACATTTACCCCTACTTCTCTTCAGAACTTTTAGACAAGATGTCAATATATCCTGGAACTGTTTACGATTCTTTAAAAGTTGAAAACCAAAAAATAATTTTAACTGAGTTTTTTAAAAGAAAAGGGTATGATTCGGTAAATGTTAATGTTCGAAGAGAAAGAATATCCGATAGATTATCTAAGATCCATTTCAATGTCTTGAAAACTGAATATTTTACTTTGGATAAGATCGATATTACTGGAAATAAATATTTCTCTGCTTTCAGATTAAAAAAAGAATTGAGAATTTATTGGAGAAGTTTTTTGCCGGGTGAAAATGGACGGTTTTTACTTGAAGAATTTGATGCAGGTAAAAAGGATCTGGAAAATTTCTATAGGGACTTTGGATTCGCTGATGTTGAAATAACTGAGAACTTCGTTAAAGATTCTGTTAACAATTCAGTTACGATAACTTACCGGATAGATGAGGGATCGCTTTATAAAATCAAAATAACTGACAATGATTTCTTTTCAGACAGGAATCTAAAAAAAGATACTGATAAGATCTATAAAGGAAGAAGAGGAATTGTCGCCATAAGGCAGATCGTCCGATCAATTAAGCAAAAATATAAAGCTGAAGGTTTTAATGATATCAAAATTGATTGGAAGGAAAAAAACATTCCTTATGATGATCATACAGTAAAAGAAATTAATATTTCCATTAACGAAGGAAAAAGAATTGTTGTCAGAAATATCAACTATATCGGAAACGATTCATTTACAGGATCAGAATTGAAGCTATATTTGAACAGTATTATTTCCAGATGGTGGAGATCGACAGATTACTTTGATAAATATGCCTGGGAAGATGATATTAGAAATATTACAGCATTTTACGGTCAGAATGGATTTCTTTCTTCAAATATCAACGGCAGCTTAAAGTATTCTACTAACAGTGATAGTGTTGAAATTGAATTAAATATTAACGAAGGTATCCAGACTCTGATAAACACAGTCAAATGTGATTCTTTGGATAGTATTATAACTGATAAAGAAAGAAAGAAGATCACTTCAATTATTAAAACTCCTTACAATTATAGAAAGATCAAGGATAAGACTGACTATTTGAAAGGATTACTTGCTACAAAGGGATATTTATACGCATTAGTTGATCATGAGATAATATTTAACTCTGACAGTTCTGAAGTAGATATTGTATTTAATGCGATTCCGGGAAAGATAGCTACCACTGGAGAAATTTATCCAGTTGGAAATTTAAAAACAGATCCTGAAACTATTAAGAAATTATTACAAATTACCCCTGGAAGTTATTTTTCGATACTTGATCTGTCAAAAGGTCAGAGAAATTTGAGGAATCAAAAGATCTTCAGATCAGTGAGTGTTACGACTCCGGGATTGTCACTTGAAAAAGACACTCTCGATATTTTAGTTAACATAGAAGAATATCCATCGTATTATTTCCAAAGTTCAGTAGGATATGAAAGTTCTATGGGTCCGTATCTGAGTGCTTTGCTTGGAGATAAAAATATTTTTGGTAAAAATAAAGAAATCAGTCTCAAAGGAGAACTTTCTTTTACTAAACAATCTGTAACACTAGGGTTTATAGATCCTGCATTATTCCATCCTAACCTATCAGGGAATTTTTCAACCTATTGGGAAAGAGAAAAAGATTTCAATATTGATTATGAAACTACAATATTGGGTATCGGAACAGGATTAAAATACAACTGGGATAATAGTCTTCAAAGTTTAGCACAGATCCAGATTGAGAATAGAGAACTCTTAGAAAAAACTGTTCTGTTAGAAGATTCCGCTTCAACGAGAAATATCGGCAGGTTAAAACTTATACAAATTTGGGACAACAGAGATTCATTCCTTTTACCAAAGAAGGGTTTTTATTCTACTCTTGAAACGGAATTTTCAACGGGTATCAATAATCAGAAAGATGATTTTATCAGGTATAAATTTGATCTTAAATATTTTTATTCACCTTTCGATTTTTTAACTTTAGCATTTTTTACTAAATTTAATTTCATACAAGAGATCGATAGCGATTTTCAACCTGCTGTAGATCAGTTATTTTATCTTGGAGGAACCGGAACAGTCAGGGGTATCAAAGAAAATATGTTCCTTACTGATGCAGATGGTAATTCTATCGGAGGAAAACTTTCTGCACTTTTAACAGCTGAGATCAGAATCGAATTCAAAAAGAACTGGGAAGTTCCATTATTTGTTGATACAGGATATATTTCTCATAGCTATATTGAGAACAAAGATAAGATCCGGACAACCGTAGGTTCGGGTTTGAGGTACATCACCCCTATCGGAGCGATGGGTATTCTTTACGGCTTTCCTACAGATATTAAGGATGGCTACAAAGATGGAGTATTCCACTTTTCCATAGGCTATACTTTCTAATATTTAAGCAGGAGGCAAAGTATAAAATGACGACTCAAAATAAACTGAATGAATTCTGGGAAAACAGAAATGAATTAGAACCTTTTATAGCAAAAAGAAGAGCTTGGGATTTTGATTCTTTTGCCAGAGATAAAAGACAAATAGGTTTGATATACCAGATCAAAGATCAATCGGTCATTGATAATCTGCTTGAACTCAATGAAATCCTTTCAGAATTCGATTGCTACAACCCCTTTCCTAAAGAACATTTTCATGTCACTTTGAAGATACTTGGAACGATCAGCAATGAAAAAGAATCTCCCAATGATTATTCTATTTCTAATATAGACGATCTATTATTCAATCTTAAAACAAAAATATCCTGGTTTTATAAATTCCAGGCTAAAATAAAATTGATTAACCTTTTTCCTTCTGTGTTATTTGCTGAGGTATTTGACAACGGTAAATTTCTAGAACTTAATAAGATCATCTGTGAGACTAACGATATAGTTACTTTCCCTGAAAGGGATTTAGAAAACTATATTCCACATATAGCACTTGGGAATTTCAAAAATAATAATATTAAGGATTTTGTAGATAAGGTCTCAGAACTCAGAAACCTGGATTTCGGAATGATCGAAGTTAACTCCATCAACCTTGTCAAGGTAGATCTAACAGCACCTGTACCAGAGTTTGAAAGACTTAATATGATCGAACTTGGAGATAAATAGAATATTCTACGACTATCCTTTTGTTTCAAAATTCTTCAATCGTGAATTCTTATTTAAGCGCTTTCAATGCAGCTTCGTATTTAGGTTCATCCACGATATCTCCAACCTGCTCAGTATAAATTATCTTACCATTCTCGTCAGCAATTATCACAACTCTTGAGTGAAGACCTTCAAGAGGTCCGTTTGCAATTTCAAGACCGTAGTTTTTTCCAAATTCACCATTAACATAATCTGATAAAGTTATCACATTTTCTAAACCTTCAGCACCGCAGAATCTGGCCTGAGCAAATGGAAGATCTCTTGAAATGCAAAGAACTTTAGTGTTTTCCAAAGAACCTGCAGCCTGATTAAAATATCTCACTGAAGCTGCACAAGTTGGTGTATCAAGACTTGGAAAAATGTTCAAAACAAGTCTAGTCTTTTTATAATCAGAAAGATGAACTCTGATAAGTTTATCAGTAACAAGTGTAAATTCCTTAAGAGAATCCCCAACTTTCGGTATTTCACCCATTGTATTAATCGGATTTCCTTTTAATAATATCTTTGCCATTTGTTGCTCCTTTGTTTAATTTTAAAAATCATTTTTCGTTTTTTAATCATTAAATTTACAACTTATATTTTACTCATAGTTACCCGTTTTTAAGGCATCATCATATTTTATAATTGACTCATTAATAAATTTATCTATTTCTTTCCATGAATCATGTTCTTTGAAATCATCATTTTTTGCAAAATTAGTATTTATTTCCTTCAAATCAAATTTATTTAACAAGGTTAAAGTTCCTATAATATTTATGATATGTGCTCCTATCATTTTAGTTAATACTTCTTTAAAAGAACCTAGCAAACCAGTAATAAGTTCAGATTCTAAACGATTACTATCGCTACATACAATTGTTTCACCTTTATGCAAAAACAAAAACATCTCTGTTGCCTCAGAAGCTGGATGTGAAATTCCACAGAGAAATTGGTAAAGGAATATAATTTTTTCATTACCATCTTTAATACTTGATAAATATTCTGTAATTTGTTTAGCATTAAATTCCTTAGGATATTCTTTACTTTCATCTTTATTGAGTTTCGTTGCGGAAATATAATGAATTAAAGTCGATTGTAAATTATCATGAGTAAGTACTATTGGTACTTTATTATGAATTGATTCGTAAATTGCTTTATAATCAGTTGCGATTGTTAAAGGCACTGATCGTAAAGTATAGAATGAATCAGCACACGATTCTATTAATCCTCTTAGGTTTGAACAAAAACCATAGTAATTATTCACATTATTATTTAAAGAATCTATCCATCGCGATGTCTTAAATAATGAAACTAATATTACTATATGTACACGATATACTATTTCTTTCCAATAAATATTTGTTCTTAAACCAATATCTTGAATTTTATCATAATCAGAATCAGGCATGAAATTATACTTGTATTCATCTCTTGATTCTTTGAATGTTTCAATAAAATTATAATAATCAATAAACTCTTTGGATAAATACTCTTTAATATTATTAATCATTATTTTTCTCTTTAAAGTTCTTCAATCGTGAATCTATATCTTCTTTGAATTGATCATCAGTGAAATCGGGATTCCTTGTTGATAGCCAAATATCACAAGGTGCTTTTCCACATTCGTTACAATTCTTAAAACCTTTCAGCTTTGAACATTCATAGATTGGACACTTTTCTTTCCCATAGAATTCAGCCCAGGAAACTTTTCCTTCAAGCTCATTACAACCTGCACATTCAACTTTGAATGCTTTGCAGTCAGTTGAGCAGTTAACACCGCATTTTGAAAGGTTTTTCATAGGCGATCTTAAGTCTTTAATTAATTTCACATCAAGTTTATTAAGATTTTTAACCTTATTTTTAATCTTGTTGAATATATTTGCTTGAAATTTCTCAGTTATAAAAATATCAACGTATGGTGCTGCTGATATAATAGCCAAGTCTACAACATCGCTACCAGCAGGTTTCCAAGCAGGATCATAAAGTCTATAATAAAATGAATAAAGAATAGTTTTCAACGAAGGAAATCTATCAATATTGGGAATTTTGTTACTATCAATCATTTGTTTGCACCAATCTTGTTGAAGAAATATTAAAGATTGTAATCCAGCGTCTTTCATATACTTTTCTGCATCAAATGAATTTGGATACTCTTTTGATGGTATAAAATTATCTCTATTTTTGAACCAATCGTTTAATGTTTTTTTTTCGTCTTCTCTCCACGATAGTTCTAAATCAATTATTGATTTCTGAGCAAACATACTATCTAAATAAAGTTTTAAATTATAAGAATCACATACACCTTGGAGTGAAAAAGCGTTAAATAAAACTGATATCGCTTCATCTGTACCATACATTATTTTTTCTTCTTCTAATATCAGCGACTTTGGTTTTAGCATAAAAATTGGATATATTGAAAAGAAATCAATGAATCTATTATACACATCTTCATTACGTCTTAGCTCAATTAAACTATATACAGAAAAACATGGTGCATAACTATCTGGAGGAAAGCTATCTCTAAAACCTTTACCCTCTACGAGTGGATATTTTAAAATCTCACTAAGCGCATTAGTGTCTAACATGCAAAGATTATATTTATTTCCTGATTTTGCAACCCATGGCATAATTTAATTATCCTTAATCTGATTTAATTTTCAACTCATACCCTATTCTTTATACCTATTATACCTGTAAAAAGTCTTACACTTCGATAAACTCAGTGTGACTTTTTCCCGTTATCCGCAGTTACTCTATAAAAATATTTATTCCCTGTTGCATACATATCTTCGTAGCTATTCATAGCAGAAGTATCTATCTCTGTAAATCCTGAATATGGAGTTTCAGATCTGTAAATTCTATAGTACGAAGCTCCAGAAACTGTATCCCAGTTAAGAGTATTACCCGTGATAGTCAGGTTAACTGGTGTTCCAAGTATTTCAAGATCGCTTAGCGGTCTAATATATACTCCATCCCCTATTGATCCTGCATATAGATTACCATCATATATCTCAAGTGAAGCAATATAAGTGTTTGTAAGTCCTGAATTGAATTCTTTCCA
>JAQICF010000118.1 GCA_027858795.1 Candidatus Delongbacteria bacterium
AGATTTGATAAGATACTTAACTTGATGGAAAGGAACTTTCTGCCGATAAAGTATATTCATAGTGCTAATTCAGCGGGGATAATAAATTTCAAAGATTCACATTATAATATGGTAAGACCAGGCCTGATGCTTTACGGATATAGTGATCTTCCACTGGATTTCAAAGAAGAACTTAAACCGGTCATGACTCTTCTGACTAAGGTTTCTTACTTCAAGGTTATAGCAAAGAGCGTAGGTGTAAGTTATAATCATACTTTTACCAGTGATAAACAGACAAGGATAGTAACACTTCCTATCGGTTACGGAGATGGTTATAACAGGCTTCTTTCGAACAAGGGTGAAGTTATTATCAGAGGAGAGAGATATCCTGTCGTTGGGAATGTCTGTATGGATCAGATGATGGTCGACCTTGGACCTGATGGTGAAGCTTTTAACGGGGATGATGTGCTTCTTTTCGGGAAAGAAGAGAAGGATGAATTGAGACTTGAAGAACTTTGTGATAAGATCGGGACTATCCCGTATGAAGTATTGACAATGATATCAAGTAGAGTGCCGAGGGTATATAAGAATAGGTAGGTTCTCTCACGGAGGCACAGAGACACGGAGAAAATAAATTAGGAGTAAATATAATGGAAACAAAAAGATGTCCATACTGTGCTGAGGAGATATTAGCTGAAGCAATAAAATGTAAACACTGCAGAGAGTTTCTTAATAAACATGATGAAGGAAAATTGCAAGTGACAGAAACTTGTAATCCTGAAAGTTTAGATGGTATGGCTTTTGTTAAAGGAGGAACTTTTCAAATGGGAGATGAGGTTGGTGATTTGTTCGTTGGTGATAAGCCAGTGCATAATGTAGAATTAGACAACTTCTATATAGATATAAACTTAGTAACTGAAGGTGAGTTTGAAGATATAATGGGCATTAAAATTAAACCTGAATTTTGTAGAGGGAGAAATCATTCACACAATACTGTTCATTGGTATGCAGCACTAATATATTGCAATAAAAAAAGTATTAGAGAAGGGTTAATACCATGCTATAGCATTAATCAATCTAATAATCCAGATCATTGGGGTGCTATACCTTCATATTCAAATTCGAATTCAAACTCTGCAATTTGGGACAAAGTTACATGCAATTGGTCTACGAATGGATATAGACTACCAACTGAAGCGGAATGGGAATATGCTGCTAGAGGAGGAATACATCACAAAGATTTTTATCTCTATAGTGGAAGCAATGTTATAGGTGAAGTAGCTTGGTATTCTCAAAATAGTGATGGAAATAGTCATCCAGTTGCTACAAAATCACCAAATCAACTTGGTATTTACGATATGAGTGGTAATTCATGTGAATGGTGCTGGGATTGGTTTGAGCCCTATACCAATGATTTACAGACTAATCCAAAGGGCCCTTTGTCTGGAGTGAGTCGCGTTTTCCGTGGTGGAGCATTGACTATTAGTGGACATGATAGTAGAGTTGCTTATCGTGGACGAGAAGAGCCAACATATTGTGCAAGAGGATTTGGTTTTCGAATTGTGAGGAGCAAAATTTAAGTTTTAATATTGGAATTTAGAAAATGGAGTTAGGTATATGGAAACGAAAAGATGTCCTTATTGTGCAGAAGAAATTTTAGAAGCAGCTATAAAATGTAAACACTGCGGAGAATTTCTTAGTAAACATGAGGCAAAGCTCTTAAAAGTAAGAAAAGAATATGAACCTTTACCTATTGACGATATGGTCTATGTAGAGGGTGGAACATTTCAGATGGGTAGAGCAAACTCATCTACTTCTGAACCGGTACACAGCGTAACGCTCAATGATTTTTACATTGGGAAATATGTTGTGACGCAAGCACAATATGAAGCAATAATGGGATGTAATCCAAGTAAGTTTTCTGGTACTAACAACCCTGTAGAAAATGTGAATTGGGATGAAGCAGTAGAATATTGCAGAAAATTGAGTAAAATAAAAGGAGTAACTTATAGGCTGCCAACTGAAGCTGAGTGGGAATTTGCTGCTCGTGGGGGGAATCAAGGAAGTGTCTACGGTGGTAGCGGTGGTTACGATTACGCAGGAAGTGATGATATTTATGCAGTTGCTTGGCATTGGGGCAATTCAAACGAGAGTACTCACCAAGTAGGTGGTAAACAACCAAATGAGCTTGGCATTTTTGATATGAGTGGTAATGTTAATGAATGGTGTAGTGATTGGTATGATAGTGATTATTATAAGAATAGTACAAGTAATAATCCTATTGGTCCAGGTATTGGAAGAAGCCGTGTTGTTCGTGGTGGTTATTGGTATGCCCACCCCGCCTACTGTCGGGTTTTCCGTCACCCCGGCTACGGAACATATGCCGAACTCTGCCGGATTTGGAATCGCGATTATGCCCCCCCTACCAGTAGGAAAGACTACACAGGTTTTCGCGTTGTTCGTAATTAAATGTGTATGAATTATGTTGATAATCGAATTATTTATTGAGGAAAGTTATGATTGAATATAGTGAATTAATTAAAAACATACTTTTGGTTATGATAACGTCCTATTTTACTACAAGATTGACTCTTTATTTTAAGAAAACAGAGAAATGGTGGGATAAAAAAGCAGAGACATATTCAAGATTAATATCAGCAATATATGATGCTAAATTTTACTGTGATGAACAAATTGAATCTCTTCATTCAGGTAAAGAAATTGATGAAAAACGTAAAGAAAAAATTAATTTGAATTTATCGAATTCAGAATTTGAAATAGATAAGATTATTGATAGTGGAATATTCTATATATCAAAAGCTTCCATTGTCAGATTGTCGAAATATAGGAAAGAATTTATTAAAGCAAATACTAATACTGATTATTTAGAGTTTATAGTTGATTGGCAACAAATTTCTGGAGCGTGTTTGAATGACATTATTGAATTAGCAAAGAAAGAGTTACGTGTAAAGTGATTTGCATCTTGTAAAATGATTAAGGAAACATAATATAATGAAAGATATAAACAGTGAAAGAGTTCTGGGCTTTTATTATTCACAACAACCATGTAAATCTGCAACTGGTGTTTTGAAATTACATTGATAAATTGGAATAGACTCCAATAAAATAGCAAAAAAGTTGGAATACACTCCAAAAGTAAAGACCAGTTGATTTTAATTATTTGATTCGAAAGGTAAATTTTTGTATATTGAAATACAAAGTAAGAGAGGAAATTATGAACAAAGTTATATCAGACAAAAAGATGAAATTAATGCTAAAAGAGATCATTATTGATTTTATACATGAAAAGAATGAAGATTTTTATGAATTATTAGTTTCAGCATTTGAAGACGCAGGTATGTACAAAGCAATTGAAGAAGGCAGAAAGAAATCCTATGTAAGTGAGGAAGATGTCGATTATATACTCGGTGGTAAAGAGTGAAAATATTATTCGAAACTTCTTTTACGAAAGATTTGAAAAAGATAAATGATCACAAAGTTTTCAATAAAGTCAAAGATTTAATAGCCAAAGTAAAACAAGCGGCTAATTTAGCAGATATAAATAATGTTAAAAAACTCCACGGTTCAAAAGAATATTTTAGGATTCGTTTAGGTAACTATCGTTTGGGATTTGAATTTTCAGAAGACACAATTATATTTGTGCGTATTTTACATAGAAAAGACATTTATAAGCGTTTCCCGTAATATCACGCGGATATCCGAAAACAAAAAGAAAGATCCTGAATCAAGTTCAGGATGACAATAAAGTTGCAACAAGGGGATCTGATCCCCTTGTCCTGCTGAGCAGGTGCAACTGATAAAAAACAAAACAAGGAATTATATAATGAAAGATATAAACAGTGAAAGAGTTCTGGGCTTTGATCAGATACGAGAGAAGCTTGGTTCATTTGCAACTTCTGTGAGAGGGAAGAAGGAAGCTGCAGAATTAGAATTATCGGAAGATATTCGAATAATATTGTCTGATATGGATTTGGTTACAGAAATGAAAAGATGTAATTCTGAGTCAAGTTTTCCCATACACGGAGTAAAGGATATTGATGAAGCAGTGGCTCAGTTAAGATCACCTGATCAGCTGACTGAACCGATCAATCTATATAACATTGCATCAACATTAGCAGTAGCAAGGAAGATCTATTCATTCATTTATGCAAAGATAGATAAATATCCGAGTATTTTTGAGATCTGCGATGAGCTTGAAGTATTCGAAGATGTTGAAGAAAGAATTCTAAAGTCTATTGATACTGACGGAGCAGTTTTAGACAGTGCTTCAAGAGAATTAAAATCCATCAGAGTAAAAATAATCTCAGCTGAGAATAAGCTAAGAAAGAAGACAGCTCAGGTATTTGATAAATATGCTAAGGACGGTTTTGCAAGAGAAGGTGAAATAACTTACAGAAATGGAAGATATGTTATACCTGTTAAAGCAGAGAAAAGGAATAAAGTAAACGGTATTGTCGTTGATGAAAGTTCTACAGGTAG
>JAQICF010000162.1 GCA_027858795.1 Candidatus Delongbacteria bacterium
CGTGAATGTTTTGCATGTTTGATTCCATATTTTTAATTTATGAGGATATCATTTCCCAAAATATCTCAAATAGTTTCTTACTCTCTTTCTTTACATCAATTGAGGAATCAACCTCTGCAATAAAAGACATCCCTTCTATCATAGAATGATTCATCATAGCTAAATTTACAGGACTATAATTACTATTGATTATTCCTCTTTCTTGCCCTTTTTTGAAGACGGACTCACTTACCGTTCTGTATCTCATTGTATCATGACTTATTCTATCTTTATACTTATCTGAATATTTTGATATCGTTAATAAAAATTCATTGTAAGTATATTTAAGGCTATTAATATTATCTTCATCTTTCAGCAATATTTTTTCAACATTTTTATAAATATAGATTGCTCCAAAAGATTTTTTAAGAAACTGCTTGATATCGGATTTGCATCTTTTAAAATATTCTTTACTCCAAGCTCCCATGGTTTCTGAAAAATAGTCAAGAACTGCCTCAACCATCATATCTTTATTTTTAAAATGATGATAGATTGCAGGCTTTGATATTCCTATTTCATCTGCGACATTTTGCATAGAGACATTATAAAAACCATTTTTCAGAAAAAGCTTTAGAGCAATTTTAACGATCTTTTCTTTTGTGTTAATATTACTACTTTTATCATTTATTTCACTCATAATAATTATCCTCATTAAAAAAACACATGATTGATTCCAACATTTATAATACCTCCCGGAACAACCTACTTAACGGTCGGTAGGTGAAGAATTTAAATATTTTATTTTACAATATCAAGCATTATTTTAAACATACTAATAATTTATGAAGTTTTTTTTAAAATAATTGACATACTTTAATCAAAAACACTATATTTATCTTTCTATAAACGATACCAACTCTGATTCTGTAATTACCTTCACTCCAAGTTTTTCTGCTTTTTTCAGCTTAGATCCCGGCTCTTCACCGACTAAAACGTAGCTTGTGTTTTTGCTAGGTGTTGATACAACTTTACCACCATAGCTTAAAATAATTTTTTTTATTTCTTCTCTTGAATAATTTTCAAGAGTACCTGTAACTACAAATGATTTATCTGTTATATTCTCATTAAATTTCAATTCACCTTCAATAAATCTAGTATTAAGATTGAATCGGGATAATTTTTCAATAAGATCAATATTTTTTTTATTCGATATATAGAGTAAAATTGATTCCGCTATTTTCGTGCCAATACCATCAATATTTTCAAGTTCAAGAGGATCAGCTTTCATGAACACATTAATATCTTTAAAATATTTTGCCAAGATTATTGATGCCTCTTTTCCAACATATCTAATCCCTAAACCAAAGAGTAAATTTTCTAAGCTTTTTGATTTACTCTTTTCAATATTGCCTAGTAAATTCTTTGCTGATTTATCTCCGAATCCTTCTAGTGAATTAATGTCACTTTTGCTTATCGAATAAATCTCAGATATGTCATTTATCAACTTATTTGAAACAAGAAGTTGGACTATCTTTATTCCCAATCCGGAAATATCCATAGCCACCTTACTTGCAAAATGTTCAATTTTCTTCTCAATCTGAGCCGGGCATGAACTATTAATACATCTGTAAACTGCTTCATCTTCAGGTTTAAATATTTTCTCATTACATGCTGGGCAATATTCTATCATTATAAATTTTTGAGAATTAATTGGTCTTTTTGATTTCACAGGTGATATAACTTTGGGTATGATCTCTCCTGCTTTTTCTAAGATTACGGAATCTCCAATTCGAAGATCTCTACTTACGATCTCATCTTCATTATGCAATGTTGCTCTTTGTACGATAGTTCCAGCTATCTCAACAGGTTCAAGAATTGCAACTGGAGTTACTGCACCTGTTCTACCAACTTGAAATTCAATGTTCTTTAAAATTGTCTCCGCTTTTTCCGGGACAAATTTATATGCCATAACCCATCTTGGTGATTTTGAAGTTTCTCCAAGCCTTCCATGTAAAGAAGTATCATCAACCTTTATCACCATGCCATCAATTTCATAGCTAAGATCATTTCTGTTTTTTTCCCAGTACTCACATTCTCTTATTGCTTGATCAATATTATCACATACTTTTAGGTATTCGGGAGTTGGGAAATTGTGAATTCTTAAAAACGAAATTTTATCGGAGTGATATTTCTTCCCATCATTACCATCTAAGTAATATACCATTAGTTTCAACGGTCGTTTCTTTACTTCTTCTAAGTCTAATAATTTCAAAGAACCGGAAGCTGTATTTCTTGGATTAGCCATAAGTTCCAATCCGTTTTCTGCTCTATATTTATTGAATTCTGAAAAATCTTGTTTTGGAATATATACTTCACCTCTTAATTCAAAATCAAAGTCCAAGTCAGTTTCATTTATTAAATTGGATATTGTTTTTGCATTAATGGTTATGTCATCACCTATTACACCATTACCTCTGGTAACAACATGTTGCAATTCTCTATCTGCATAGGTTAAGGAAACTGCAACTCCATCTATCTTGTGTTCAACACTGTACCTTACATCAGCATCCTGTCCTATTATTTTTTTAACTCTTTCATCAAAATCAATTAGATCTTCTTTGTTATAGCTATTTGAAATGGATAGCATCTTTTTAGCATGTTTTATTTTTCTAAAACCTTTATTTAGATCAGAACCTACTTTTTGTGTAGGTGACATTTCATTATCAATGCTATCTTCTGGAAATAGGCTATTCGATGTGTTTGAATTTTCTAGTTCCTCAAGTTCTTTGACCAAGTTATCATACTCAAAGTCTGTAATTAAAGAAATATTTTTTGCATAATATGCATCATCATACTTCTTGATCAAATCTCGAAGAGTTTCAATTTTTTTTGAAAGTTCATTCATATTGTATTTAATTATTTAAATTGGATTTTAGACTTTGCAAATCTTCCCAAGCATCATATTTCCATTTAGGATTTCTTAACAATGCTGAAGGGTGATATGTAACCATAACAGGAATATTATTATACGAGTGGATTTCTTTTCTGAAGTCTTTCATTGCCAGATCTTTATTAAGTATCCGTTTTGCTGCAATTCTTCCAAGTGCTAATATATATTTGGGCTTTAGTATTTCCAGTTGTTTATCAAGGTACATGGAACACTGTTTGATTTCGTCTGATTTTGGATCTCTGTTCTTCGGTGGTCTGCATTTAAGAACATTGCAAATAAAAACATCATCTCTGCTGAAACCAATTGCTTCTAACATCTTTGTTAATAACTTACCTGATCTTCCAACAAAAGGTAAGCCTGTCTTATCTTCCTCAGCACCTGGAGCTTCTCCGATTATTACAAGTTTTGATCTGTCACTTCCAGAACCAAAAACTGTATTGATCCTTGTTTTATGCAATTCACATAACTTACAATTCTCAACTGCATCTTTAAGTTGATCTAAAGAATTAATATTTCTCACTTCTCTCTTATTATCATCATTCATAATATTTGGAGTTATTATTTCTAATTCCTTTGGTTTGGACGATAAATCGTTCTTAATACTATCGCTGCTAAACGAATAATTCATCTTAAATCCGGCTATGCTAATAGGTAATGTATCTGAATACACATTTTTGTAATAGTTAAAATAATTTACCAGCTGACCTCTTAAATATTCTAATAAAAGACCTTTATGTTTTTCCATCTTTAATAATCCATTACACATCTAAAACCAACATTATTTCCCTTCCATTTCTTACCTTTGATATCTCTTTTGGAAACTGTTAATGCTGATTTAAGATCTTTCCAGCTACCACCACGAATTATTCTATATTCCTCACCAAACTCTTCTTCAAGCTTACCACCAGGATAAGGTTCCGGTATAGAAGATGTCCATTCAGCAACATTTCCTGAAAAATCGTATAACTTAAAATCATTTTCGCCATAACTTTTAACATCAAATGGTCCATCAAGTGTAGGATTCAAGTCATAACAAGCCTGCTTAGGGGTTATTTCATTACTATAAGGATATTTCAGTCCAACTAAACCTCCACGAGCAGCCTTTTCCCATTCTTGCTCTGTTGGCAAACGTTTACCAGCCCATTTTGCGTATGCTTCCGCGTCTTCGTAAGATACACCTATAATAGGTTGTTTAGGACTATTGAACCTATCCGATCTTATTCTATCTGGCAAGCTGTAACCAGTTTCTTCAACAAATATTCTAAATTGCTGTAGAGTCACCTCATGCTCATCAATATAGAATTCTTTAATATACACTTTATGAACAGGACTCTCATTGGGTCCTTCAAAATTACTACCAATAGAAACCTCATCAGCCGGGATTAAAACCATATTCATATTATCCTTTAATGCTGTATAATATTGCATTTCTCTTTTTATCCTCTTAATCACTGGTTTTTTAGGTTTTGATTCTTTAGGTTTGTTCTTAGCTAATTTGGCTGCTTCTTCTTTTTTCTTCTTTTCTTCTTCTAGACGCTTTCTTTCTGCTTCATTTTTTGCTTCTGGATCAAGATTCATTATAAATTCATTAAGCAAACTGTCGCATAATATTACATATTCTCCAATTGTTTCATTCTTTTTTAAATCTTCAACATATTGTTTACCTGCGCTTGTAAAATGCAAGAAGTATATAGCTCCACCTAATATGATCAATAACAGAATAAATAATTTTCCAAGATTACCTGATTTCTTCTCACCAGCAGGTTTTTGCTTCTTTGCAGAAGATCCTTTTGAGGCATATTTGCTTGCCGGTTTTTGTACTGCTTGCTTTTTTTCAGGTTTAGAGGAAGCAGCAGCTAATTTAATTCCACAATTAACACACGTTTTTGCATCATTTGAATTGAGTGTATTACATTTTTTACATATCATAAATTTAACCTCATTATAACACTTATATTAATTTTGTTAAATTAACCATTTTTTTTGCTTAATTTCAAGAACAAAGATATTTATTTTTAATGTATCAAAAAAAGGGTTAAGCTATGCTTAACCCTTTTTTTCTGTCGGGGCGAGAAGATTCGAACTTCCGACCCCCTGCTCCCAAGGCAGGTGCGCTAACCGGACTGCGCTACGCCCCGAACAAGACTGCTAAATTTAATCGAATCAATTCGATTTTCCAAGGTTTTTTTTACCTTTTTTTACTTTTCTTCAGCTGAGTCGTTTTTTTTCTCTTTAACAGGCTCAACCTTAGCTTCTTCAACCTTAGCTTCTTCAACCTTAGTTTCTTCAACCTTAGCTTCTTCAACCTTAGCTTCTTCAACCTTAGCTTCTTCAACCTTAGCTTCTTCAACCTTAGTTTCTTTAGCTTTAGTTTCTTCGGCTTTAGTTTCTTTAGCTTTAGTTTCTTCGGCTTTAGTTTTAACTGTTTTGTTGTCAGAAGTTTGTACTTCACTGTCAAATTCAACTAATTGAATTACCGCAACTTCCGCAGCATCACCTTTTCTTGTTCCGAGTTTAAAAACTCTTGTATACCCACCATTTCTTTCTTTATAGTTAGGTGAAATATCATTAAAAAGTCTGAATACTACTTCTTTATGTTTAAGAAACTTCAAAGCTTGTCTTAAGGAATTCAAATCACCCTTTTTACCAAGTGTGATCATTTTTTCAGCATACTTTCTTAGCTCTTTAGCCTTAGCCAAAGTAGTTTTTATCTGCTTATGTTCGAATAGCTGTGCAGACAAGTTGCTAAACATTGCTTTCCTATGACTAGCTGTTCTACTAAATTTTCTGCCTTTTACATTGTGACGCATTTTATTATCCCTCTATCCTTTCTTTTTCTTACTCTGAGAATCGTTAAGATACTTATCAACATCCATTCCAAATTCAAGCGATTTTTCTTTAAGTACCTTATTTAGCTCAGCAAGTGATTTTTTACCGAAATTTCTAAATTTCAACATCTCACTTTCTTTCTTTCGAGCTAATTCTCCAATAGTTTTTACTTTAGCATCTGTTAAGCAGTTATATGATCTCACTGATAATTCAAGCTCATCGATCGACATTTTAAGTAAATTTCTTTTCTTAATAATATCTGGATCTTCGTCTTCAAATGCGTCAGTATCTTCTTCTACTTCAAATTTGATAAAGAGATTAATGTGATCTCTTAAAATTTGACTTGCATAAGTAATTGCCTCTTCTGGTGTGGTTGAAGCATCAGTATAAACTTCAAGTGTAAGTTTCTCATAATCAGTTCTGTCACCAACTCTTGTACTATCAATATTATAACTAACTTTTAATATTGGCGAAAATACTGAATCAATTGCTATAGTACCGATAGGATCGTTATCATCTCTATTCCCATCTGATGAAACATATCCACGTCCTAATTTAATATTCAACTCAATACTAAATTCTGAATCTTCATTTAATGTAGCTATAACAAAATCAGGATTGAAAACACCAACTTCTCCACCAGAAGCGTCTTCAATATCTTTTGCAGTAAAAACTTTAGGGCCCTTTAAGTTAACAGTAACTTTTGAAGTTCTTCCCTCATTAAGCTTTAGTTTTACTTGCTTTAAATTCAATATCATTATTGCAACGTCTTCCTTTACACCTTCAATGCTTGAAAACTCATGCAAGATGTTATCAATTTTGATACTATAAATAGCCGCGCCTTGTATTGAAGAAAGGAGTACTCTCTTCATAGCATGGCCTATCGTTATTCCATAACCTCTTTCAAGAGGTGAGACAATAAATTTACCATAATTGTCCTTTAAAGTCTTAATTTCCAACGACTCTGGTATTTTAAAAGGTAATACAGCCATTTTTCTCTCGCATTATTTTGAGTAAAGTTCGACAATCAATTGTTCGTTGATTTTTACCATAATGTCTTCTCTTTTAGGTGTTTCGAGAAGTGATCCTTCTAAAGTAGCTTTATCCACTTTTAAGTATGGTCTTGGATTTTCACTAACTCTTTTAAGAGATTCGTGAATAATTTCCATCTTTTGAGACTTTGGTCTAACAGAAATAACATCGCCAACTTTTACTAAAAAAGATGGTATGTTCGTTGATATTCCATTTACCAATAAATGCTTATGACCCACAAGTTGCCTTGCTGCTCTCTGACTAGGAGCAAACCCTAAACGGTATGCAAGCGTGTCAAGTCTACACTCTAGCCTAATGATAAGGTTTTCACCTGTAATTCCCTTATCCTTTTTAGCTTTATCATAAGTATTTCTGAATTGTTTTTCTAATAATCCGAAAATATATTTTGCTTTTTGCTTTTCTCTTAGCTGTAAAGCATATTCTGATAATCTCTTTCTTCTTCCATCTGCTCCATGCTGTCCAGGTGCATATGGTTTTTTCTGAAGAATTTTATCATATTTCGGATTACCGAAGATGTTTTCTCCATACTTTCTAGTAATCTTTCCCCTAGGAGTTAAATTTCTTGCCATTGTTCAATTCTCCGATACTTATTAAATTCTTCTTTTTTTCTTAGGTCTACAACCATTGTGCGGAACTGGTGTTATATCTTTTATCGAAAGGATTTCTAACCCGGCTGCGCTAAGAGATCTAATTGAAGATTCTCTTCCTGAACCAGGGCCTTTTACTATAACATGTACCTTTTTCAGTCCTAGATTAATTGCTTCTTTAGTAATTTGTTCACTAGCTTGAGTTGCAACAAAACTAGTATTCTTCTTAGAACCTTTTGTGAATTTTCCACCACTAGACCAATTTATGATATTTCCGTAGCTATCAGACAGGCATATGATCGTATTGTTAAAAGTTGCCTTTATGTGTGCAACACCTATCGCTTCTACTTTTTCTTTCTTTTTTAGCTTTTTTCTTTTTTTTGCTACTGCCAAGTTGCCCTCCCTTGAGCAAAATAATTAAAGTCTATAATTTCTTCTTTTTAATAGCCATTTTCTTCTTGCCTTTTCTGGTACGAGCATTAGTTTTAGTTCTTTGCCCATTTACAGGTAAACCTTTTCTATGACGAACACCTCTGTAATTACCAATATCCATCAATCTCTTGATAGCCAATTTTGTTTGAGTTCTTAATGTCCCCTCAATAACATATTCATCGGTAATTGTCTTTCTGATAATATCAATTTCTTCTTCTGTCAGATCCTTGATCTTCTTGTCATAATTAATCTTCAAATTGTCAAGAATTTCTTTTGAAGTTGAACGTCCTATACCATAGATATAAGTTAATCCTATTTCTACTCTTTTATTTGTAGGTAGATCTACACCAGCTATACGAGCCAAATTTTTCCTCCTTAGCCTTGTCTTTGCTTATGTCTTTTTGTTTTACAGATTACACGTACAACACCATTTCTTTTAATGATCTTGCAGTGTTCACATATTTTCTTTACAGATGCTCTGACTTTCATTTTGATACTCCTGAATCATTTGTTCCTGTAAGTTATTCTTCCTTTTGTGAGATCGTATGGAGACATTTCAACTTTTACTTTATCTCCAGGAACCATTTTTATATAGAACATTCTCATCTTTCCGGATACATGCGCAGTGATCACATGTCCATTTTCTAGTTCTACTTTAAATGTTGCATTGGGTAATGCTTCTTTAATCACACCATCTACTTTTATTGAGGATTCTTTTGCCATAATTTATTGAACCTTCTTTTCTTTAATGTATTTAGTTAGTTCTTTGTATATATCAGCAATATTACCAACACCATTTATATTGATCATTATTCCTTTTTTTGAATAATGCTCAATCAAAGGTTTAGTATTTTCGTTGTAAACATCAAGTCTATGACGAACAACTTCTTCTTTATCGTCTTCTCTTATGGTTATGGCTCCACTGCAACTTTCGCAACGATTTTCTTTTGGTGGATTTGATATCATATTGTAACCTTTTCCACAATCACGACAAACTCTTCTTGAATTTAATCTTGCAATGATAACCTCAAAGGGAACTTGAATGTTAATAACTAAATTTAGCTTCTTACCTCTTTTTTCAAGTAGATCTTCTAATAATTTTGTTTGCTCAATGTTTCTTGGAAAGCCGTCGAATATTATACCATTATCACAATCATGTTGTTTTATTCTTTCTTCTAATATCTCAAGTACGCACTCATTTCGTACTAACTCTCCTTTCTCCATCTTTACTTTTGCTTTGATGCCAATCTCAGTATTATTACTAACAGCATCTCTGAGAAGATCACCTGTTGACACTTGAATAATACCATATTCTTTTTCAAGTAACTCAGCCTGACTTCCTTTTCCGCTACCTGGAGCTCCTAGCAATAAGAAATTCATTACCTTCTTCCCTTTAACTTTCCAGTTTTCAAGAATCCATCATAATGATGCATCAGTAGAAATGATTCAATTTGTTGAAGTGTATCAAGACCAACACCTACTAAAATTATCAAACTTGTTCCACCGAAAAAAGCAGCAAGATTGTAAGAAACAGCAGGATATATCTTCATTACAATATTAGGCATAATTGCTATTAAACCTAAGAAGATCGCTCCTGGTAATGATATCTTAGAAACAACAGCATCAATGTAATCCGCTGTATTCTTTCCAGGTTTTACTCCTGGTATAAAGCCACCACTCTGCTTTAGGTTGTTTGCAACATCATCTGGATTGAAAGTTATAGCTGTATAGAAATACGTAAAGAAAATAATTACAAGCATGTATATTCCCATATATGAATATGAACTATAGTCAAATAATCTTATAATCCATTCTCTTGCAATAGATTCTTCAGGTAAGAATTGTGCAAAAGTATTAGGAAAGAACATAATAGATTGAGCAAAGATAATTGGCATAACTCCTGCCATATTTAATCTCAATGGAATATGAGATACTTGATTTGCCGATGATCTTCCAGCTACCTGTCTCTTAGCATAATGAACACTAATTTTTCTAACTGCTTGAGTTAACAGAACAACCGCAGCAATAGCACCCAACATTCCTACCCATAGTATTAACTCTACTACAATTTCTCTGTTCCCGTTTTGAAGTTGAACGAATTCTTCAATAACTGCCATTGGAAATCTAGCTAAAATACCTAGAGTAATTATTAGTGATATACCGCTACCAATACCTTTATTCGTAATCTGCTCACCTAACCACATTAACAATATAGTTCCTGTTGCTAATGTTAACATCGTCATTAAGTAGAAACCAAGTGACGGATTTGGAACTACGGCCATTTTTTCAGAATTCATACTAACTAAAAATTTAGCGACTCCCCATCCTTGAGCAGCAGCTAAAAATACAGTTCCATATCTTGTATACTGAGTAATTTTCCTTCTACCATCTTCATCTCTTTGCATTTTAGATATGGTTGGAAATACGGATCCTAAAAGCTGAATAATAATTGATGCTGAGATATAAGGCATAATGCCTAAAGCAAAAATTGCAGCTTTTTTGAATGCACCTCCTGTAAACATATCAAACATACCAAACAGAGAATTTTGAGCTTGTTCGAAAAAGTAGCTCAATGCACCTAGATTAATACCAGGTAAAGGTATATGAGCTCCAACCCTACAGATGAATAGTATGCCTAAAGTGAAAAGAATTTTCTTTCTCAGTTCAGGAATTTTCATTATTTTTTGAAGTTTATCAATCATAATTTAACCACTTTACCTTTGGCTTCTGTTATTTTTTCTTCTGCGGACTTGCTAAATGCATTCGCTTGAACTTCAATACTTTTTGTAAGAGTTCCATTTCCTAGTATCTTCACTAGCATATTAGCTTTTATCATACCGTTTTTCAATAATACTCCGGGAGTGATAACTTCATCGTTCAGTTTTTCAAGTGAACTAATATTAACTGTTGTATACTCAACTCTGAAGTGATTCTTAAACCCTCTTTTAGGTAATCTTCTAGTTAAAGGAGTTTGTCCACCTTCACTATATAAAGATCTACTATATCCAGATCTTGATTTTTGTCCGTTTTCTCCTCTACCTGCAGTTTTACCGTTTCCGGATGCCTGCCCTCTACCAACTCTATTTTTTTTCTTAACTGATCCTTTTGCAGGTCTTAGTTCGTTTATTTTCATCTTAATACTTCCAAGTTAAATTTCTTCTATTCGAACCATATGTTTCACTTTAAAAAGCATACCTCTTACTTCAGGACTGTCCTTAAATTCTTTCGAATAATTAATCTTTCTCAAACCTAAAGCATCAATAGTTCTTTTAGTACCTTTTTTTTGACCAATCAAGCTTTTTACTAAAGTTGCTTTAATCATTTTATCAGACATTTCTTCCTCTTAAGTGCAAATTTTAATTATAAAGCTTTTCTTTACT
>JAQICF010000224.1 GCA_027858795.1 Candidatus Delongbacteria bacterium
GCTTTATTCTTGAAAATATTTTGTAGTTCTTCTTTAATGTTTTCATTTTTAGGTATAATCCAACATTTTAATTCATTATCCCAAATTCTGCCGGGTATCTTTTTAATAGAATTGACAATAAAAGTATTATATTTGAAATTTAGTTTAAATTTATTTTCGTTTTGATAAAATATTTCTGTTAATTCAATCTTTTTCACAGAGCATTAGTGTTCTAATATTATTATGTATAGTAGTTATAATAATATGCTAATTGATTACAATTAATGCAAGTATTTTAAAAGCTAACTTTAAAATTAAAAAAAGGCACGAAATTTCGTGCCCTTTGAATATTATAATTTATTAATTTAACGTCAAGTAAATCAATTATGCGTCTTCAAATTCAACTTTATCTTCGTAAGGTCTTTTTCTATGTCCGAACAGAGAAATTATTTTACCAGTTATGTAACCAGTTATCAAGGCTGTAACAACTGTGAATAATATACCTATTACTTGACTACCTGTGTTGATACCTTTTACTACGAAAATAGCAGCAAATCCACCCATAAGACCTGGAAGTCCATGAAGATTTGTTACACCACAAGTATCAATAGCTTTAAGCGCTTTCTGTTGTCTGCTTTGAAGAAGAGCAAATCCAGCTGTGGACAATACACCTGCCATCACACCGATTAATAATGCCATAGGATGAGTTGCAAAATCTACGGTTGCTCCAATAGCAACTCCACCAGCTAAAGCAGCATTTGCAATATCAGCAATATTGATCTTTCCTCTCAACCAAACTGACATGATATAAGTTGCTAAAGTAGATCCACTAAGAGCAAATATTACATTTATAACGGCATTGGGGATATCAGCAGTAGGAACTAAAGCAGCACAGAAACTTGGCCAGAAAATCCAAAGGACCATAGATCCAAGCATAGAATAACGATCACTTGTAGCATCAGCTTCAATAGGGATTTCAAGTTCTTTTTTCTTAGTCATCGCAATAGCAACACCCAAACCAAATAATGCACCGAAAGCATGAATTATGATAGATCCTCCTGTGTCAGCGAATTTACCACTTATTAATCCTAAGCCATTATCTAAAATAGCCCATTCGTTAAACATATAGAAAGGAACGAACAATAATGCCAAAATAATGTATTGATACATTTTCATTCTGCCGAGAACTGCTCCTGATGCGATCAAAAGACCTGCAGCAGCAAATTCAGCTAGAATAAGCATTTCGATCTGGCTTTTTTCATGGATAAACCAACCTGCGTCGGCTACCAAAAAATAAAATGGTATTGCTACACTTACAAGCAAAAATGTTGCCGTCAAAGCAGAACGTCCATAATTTTTCACAAAAACCATTAAGAAGCCAAAACCGACTAGAAGCATAGCCATAATATGAATTGCTCTAGTATATTGTTGAACTTCAACAACATCATCAAGATTATTGAAACCGAACGCATTTGAAGAGAACAACAGAGTTGCAAAGATAATCAGTGGTAAAACGACATTTTTTTTCATAGTCACACCATTTTATTATTTATAGATATTTATTTCGACTTAGAAAAGTTGAGGTAGATATAAAAAAAAATCAAGCAAATTTACTTAAAAATAATTACCTGATTTTTGAGAGTATCAATATCTTTTAAATTACCGATTAAATTATAACTTCATCTTAGCCAAAGCATTTTCAACTGCTTTTAACAACGGATAACCAGCTGGAGAAGCGGTTAGAAGTGGATGTGTACCTATTTGAGCAGTAAAAAGTGAATTAATATTCATTCTGTTCTGAATAACAATACCGATCATGTTCACAAGCTCTCCGGTAGATAAACCACCACAAGCTTCTCCACCAAGAATAACGCCGGATTCTTTTCCTACGATCAATTTTACACATTGTTGGTGTGAATCAGCTAATGATCCAGGATGTCTGTCGATACCTTCAGCATATCCGGTAACAATATCAAATCCTTCCTCAATCGCCTGAGCTTCAGTTAATCCAGCTACACCAAATCCATTGTTGCCAATAGCAGTAGAGAATATAGAAAT
This sequence comes from Candidatus Delongbacteria bacterium, assembly GCA_027858795.1. The sequence goes on from JAQICF010000224.1 coordinate 2,038, forward strand.
AGTACCACTGAAAGTTTTGATAACAGATAATTTAAATAAATTCATACCTGCAGTTCTAGCTTCAGCACAGGCTGTTGATGCAAGCATAACGGGATTAGATTTTCTTGTAACAAAATCTTTTTTCTCAGCACAGTCACCGATAGCAAAAACATCAAGGTCCTGTGTTCTCATATATTCATCAACTCTGATAAAACCATCATCATTCAATGATAATCCTGCTTTTTCTGCGAGCTCAGTGTTTGGTTTATAACCCATTGAAATAATAACAGCATCTGTAGCTACTTCTTCTCCATTGTCAAGAAGAACACCCTTTACTTTATCATCACCAATTATTTCTTTGACTCCGATACCTGTCATTAATTTGATGCCTCTTTCAGTAAGGATAGCCTCAATTTTTTCAGAGATTTCTTTGTCGAAAGCAAGACTTAAGATATTATCTCTTTTTTCGATCAAAGTAACATTTTTATCAATTTTGTTAAACTCATCAGACATTTCAACACCGATAAATCCTGCACCGATAGTGATGATATTCTTACAATCTTTTAATTTTTCCTGCATCTCATCAAGGTATATTTTATCTTTAGGCACAAAAAATACATTTTTTTTATCAAGACCTTTCAACCAGGTTGGTTTATGCGGTAGTGAACCGGTACCGATTACTAATTTGTCATACTCGATAACATCCTTATTCGAGAGTATACATTTTTTAGCTGTTCTATCAATTTCCAGAACTTCACCATGTATCACATTTACACCTGCCTGTTCGAACATCTTTTCAGCAGGTAGAATATTTTTGTCTGACGTACCAACACTTCCAAAAATATACGGTATCCCACAAGGGATCATTGTTTTTGGTTGTTTTGTTACTACAGTAAACTCTTTTCCCTGATTTACTTTCTTACCAATTGTAGCAACCACCATTCCTGCGGCGCTGCTTCCGATCACTAAAACATCTGTCTTCATCTTTGTTACCTTCTCATTTATTTTTTACACTGAGAATATTATAAGTTTCTCAGTTTGTTAAATTATATAATTAAGTATTAAGCCTTTAGTAGTTCATTTTTCTTAAAAGCTTCGAAAGCCTCCTTTACAGTCATATCTCCAGCACCAATGTATGATACAATTCCAGCTTCTTTTAAAACAGTACCTGCATTTCCACCGGGTCCGTTACCTGTAATAAGTACATCAGGTTCAAGTTCGAATAGTCTCTGTGCTGTTCTAGGGCCTGCACCATGAGCTTCTCCTGCAACATCTGAGTTGTCAATTGTTGAAATTTTTTCAGTTTCTTCATCATAAACAACGATCCATTCTGCTCTTCCGAAACGAGGATCCATTTGTGAGTCCCATTCAGTACCTTTTGTAGTAAATGCTATTTTCATTTTTTATCTCCGATTAATGATGTTATATGAATAATTGTATTTTGCTTTCATGAGCATCTTTCAGGAATTTTGCAACCCCACAGTAGTTTAAGTTCGGATAATCGATCATTTCCTCTCTTTTGAAGCCCATAAGGTCCATAGACATCTCACAAATGCTGATCTCTACACCTAATTCTCCGGCTATATCAAACAACTCTTCCAAGGAAGAGACATTTTTCTTTTTCATAAGATTCTTTAACATTCTTGTTCCCATACCACAGTAGTTCATTTTAGAAAGTTTTGTCGCACAACAGCCTTTTGGTAACATAAATCCGAACATTTTTGACATGAAATCTTTACCTTTGATAACCTTATCTTTGCATCTCAGCGAACTTGTTCCCCAAAATGTGAAGAAAAGTTTTACTTTAGTATCCATCGCCGCAGCACCGGTAGCCATTATCATTGCTGCCATAAGTTTATCAAGTTCTCCTGAGAAAACGACCATGGTCATTTGATCTTTTGTACCTTTTTTTAATTCAGATATTGAATTCTGCAACTCAAGAAATTTCTCATTTATCTCAGTCATAACTTCTCCTTGGTAGATGATTTCAGACTATATTAATTATTTTGTCCCAGCATTCTCTAATTATATCTTTAAGTTCACCATCATCATATTCCACTATTGTTTTACCGATGGTCATAGCTTTTGTGAAATTCTCATCGTATGGAAGATCAGCCAAGTGAACTATATGTTCCTCCGTGAGAAATTCTTTGATCTCGCCTACAACTTTTTCATTTAAGTCATATTTATTTATTATACAACCTGCAGGTATTTGAAATTTCTTTACCAGCTGATAAACTCTTTTAAGATCATGCAATCCTGCAACAGTTGGTTCAGTTACTAAAACCACAAAATGTGCTCCAGAAAGTGATGATACAACTGGGCAACCAATACCTGGAGAACCATCGACAACAACGAAATCCTTTTTTGTTTCTAAAGCTAACATTTTAGCTTTATTTTTAACATGAGCAACAAGTTTACCGGAATTCTCAGCACCAATACCAAGTCTTGCGTGTATCATTGTATTGTTCGCTCTTGTTTCAGAGATATACCATTCACCTACATTTTGTTCAGTCATAGTGATAGCTTCCATCGGACAAATACGAGCACAATAACCACAACCTTCACAGTCTATTGGATTTACAGTATATTCATCATTTATAAATGGTATTGCTTTCCAGCGACAAACTTCTGAACATTTACCACATTTCACACAAAGATCTTGATTGATCTCAGCTAAAACACCGCTATAAAAATCTTCGACTATTGAATTTTTAGGTTCCATCAAAAGATGCATATCAGCAGCATCAACATCACAGTCAGCAACGACAATATCTTTGCCACCTAAATGTGCAAAAGAAGCAGTTATAGAGGTTTTCCCAGTTCCACCTTTACCGGAGATGACTACTATTTCTTTCATTTGTTACCTCCGATATTTCTATTCAGTATAAAAGTACTGATTTTTTCCAATTCTTTTTTTACTGCCGGTATTTTATCATATAATAATTCTCCCCGAGAATAAAGTTCTGCAATTTTCCTATCATTGGGTAACGTGGCTATTACAGGAATCTTTTCTTTTTCACAGTAATCTATTACATCGTTATTGCCTATTCCATAACGATTGACAACAACTCCGATTTCTTTTTTTAAAACTCTCATTGTATCTATAGCGAGTTTTAGGTCATGAAAACCAAAAGGTGTCGGTTCTGTAATGAGGATAACAAAATCAGCATCTTTAGTTGCTTCGATTACCGGGCAAGAAGTTCCCGGGGGAGAGTCATATAACTTTATTGTATCTTTTGAATATTTATCATCAACAAATTCAAGTGTTTGAGATATAAGTGGCACAGCTTGTTCCTGTCCTACATCCAGTTTGCTCTCTACAAAATCAAGTTTGCCTACTTTGAAATGTTTTAATTCTCCCATTTTCTCCTGTCTCATAGGAAGAGAATTGTTCGGACATAACTCGCTACAGGCGTAACATCCGTGACAAAGTTGTGGAAAGACCATTACTTTTGTTTTCAGAGTAATTACTGCATGAAAATTACATACTTTTTGACAATTTCCACATAAAGTACAATTTGTAGGATTCCATTCAGGTACCATTCTGAATTTGTCATATTTCTTAATCAACGTGCTTTTTAGAAATAATCCTGAATTTGGTTCTTCGACATCAAGATCCGCTAGTACAACTTTGTGATTTTCAGACAGATAACTTGCAAGGTTTGTTGAAAGGGTTGTTTTTCCAGTACCACCTTTTCCACTAGCTATTGCTATTTTCATTTATAAATACCTAAGTTAACATTTAAGGTTAGACTTTTAAGGTCAGACTTTTAAGGTCAAACTTTTAAAGTTAAACTAGTGATCGCACAAATTGTCACCATCTTTAAGTTCATTATTCAGATAGGTTTCAACAAGTTTCATCGGTTCTTCAGAATCTACTCCAATGAATACTTCGATGTTATTTTCAGCAAAAAGATTTTGTGCTTGCTGTCCCATACCACCAGCTATAATTGTACTTACACCCATATCCGCTAGGAATTTAGGATATACACCAGGTTGATGTACGGGAGGAGCAATGAATTCATCTTTTATTATTTTTCCTTCATTTGTTTCAACGATCGCAAATTTCTCACAATGTCCGAAATGAGCACAAAGTTTACCGCTTTCTGTTGGTACTGCAAATAATTTTTTCATGTTCTTTCCTATATAATTTTTTAAATTCCGTTAACTATGTTACAAGTTAACGATATTAACTCTCTTACTGTTTTCCAAAGAAAAAATTAACAATTATCTACTCAATAATTGAGTAGGTCTTTTATATTATTTCTTTAATAGTTCTTCTCTAACCATTGTATTGCCACATTCGGGGCATTTTAATTGTGTGCAAGGTGTTCCTTGTTGGTGAGGTATTTTAGTTCCACATTTCGCACAAACACAAGATCCACCTACTCCCAATGAACTACCGTTGTTTCTACCTCTACCGCCACCTTTTCCTAAACCTTGACCTTGGCCGGCTCCGCCTTGCCTTCTACCGCCGCCTTGACCACTGCCTTGGCCACTGCCACCGCCGCTACCTTGTCCACCGCCACTGCTATTCATTTTATTTCTCCTTATATCAAAATGTTATTACAAAAATAGGGGTAGCGTTAACCACCCCTGATACAAAGCTAAATCATTAGTCTTCTTTTTTTGCTTCTGTAAGCTGTTTTTCTAACGATTTAAGCTGATCTTGCAGAATTTTAATATCATTTTCCAGCAAAGTTTTATCGGATACATTAGGAACAAAGTCATTGTATCCATTTCTGAATCCAAAACCGGCTCCATTACCTCTACCTAAGACTCTTCTGCCATTTCTTCCGCCTCCTCTTGCAAAACCACCACCATTTCCTCTTCCGTAATTTTGATCGGTTCCTGTGCAATTACCCATTTGTCTTCCTGTCATAGGGCCATTTCCGTTTGGTCCTGTTCTGTCACCTCTTGGCATCTTAACCTCCTTCGTGTCATACGAATGGCACTTCTGTTTATCTATTATTTCCTCTGCAACATCTACCATGTCCAAAATTCCCTGCAAGATTTTGCAACCTATCAGAATCACATTCCGGACATTTTGTAATTGTTGTGTTAATATCTATATTGAACATATGACCGCAAGAATTACATCGTAGCGTATTTTTTCTAAAATGGATATTTCCACCTTCAATTGTTAATACATTTCCATCTATCAATAATCCTGCGATTTTTTTTCTTGCTTGTTCTATCAATCTAGTGAAAGTTGATCTTGAAATATTCATTTCTCCAGAAGCTTCTTCATGCCCAAGTCCAATATGATCGGCTAAGCGGAAAGCTTCATATTCATCCAATGTTAAATAAGTTTTGATCAATACTCTGCTTGGTATGCCAACCGGTTTGAATTCTGTGAACATTGGTGGCTTTAATACACTTCTATTTATTTTTGGTCTTGCCATCCCATCTCCGTTGTTTGAGAGAATATAATGAACATATGTGCAAAATGCAAGGAAAATCTTATCTTTATTTAAATGTAAAATATTTTTGTATATCTTTATTTACTAATTGATTTGTCAGACAAAATTATATATAATGCATAGGTAATCCGAAATTTATAAAATGGAATAACAAAATGTTACAGATTTACAACAGCTATTCAAAGAAAAAAGAAACTTTTAAACCTGTTACCGAAGGAAAAGTTAATATATACACTTGTGGTCCAACTGTTTATAGTAGTGCACATGTTGGAAATTTCTCAGCCTTTTTAATGGCAGATATTTTAGTTAGATACTTCAAGTATAGTGGTAATGATGTTAAATGGGTAATGAATATTACCGATGTTGGACATTTAACCGATGATAATGAAGTTACTGATGATGGTGAAGATAAATTAGAAGCAGCTTCTAAAAAAGAGAATAAAACTGTCTGGGAAATCGCAAGATACTATGAGAATGCTTTCCTAGATGATATTAAGAAGCTAAAACTTTTACCGGCCTATAAGTATCCTAGAGCGACAGAGCATGTTGAAGAAATGATAGATATGATAAAAACACTCCAGGAAAAAGATGTAATTTATGAAACATCAGATGGAGTATATTTTGACATTTCAAAATTTAAGAAATATGGAAAACTTTCAGGTAATGATGTTGAAGCTTTGCAAGCTGGTTCAAGAGTAGAGGTTAATGAAGATAAAAGGTCTCCATTTGATTTTGCACTTTGGAAAAAGCTTATGGGTAAGAATGAAAATCATATTATGAAGTGGGAAAGTCCATGGGGAACAGGTTTCCCTGGATGGCATATTGAATGTAGTGCTATGAGTAAAAAGTATCTCGGAGAAACACTAGATTTCCATACAGGAGGAGAAGATAATAAATTTCCTCATCATGAAAGTGAAATTGCTCAATCTGAAGTTGCAAATGGAAAACAATTTGCAAATTACTGGATGCATAAAAGCAGGGTCGTGGTAAATAATGAGAAGATGAGTAAATCGTTAGGTAATTTTTTTACTGTTACTGATCTTGTAAAATTAGGATATACTCCTGAATCGATCAGGTTCACATTTATAAGTGTTCACTATAGATCAAAGCTGAATTTTACTGAGGAAAAACTAGTGGAATCTCAGAAGACAATAGATAAATTCAATGATTTTATTCAATTTATTATGAAAGCTGAAGAAGCTGGAGAGAATAGTTCAATTGCATCAATAATTAAGTCTACTAAACAGCAATTCGAAAAAGCAATGGATGATGATCTTAATGTATCAGGAGCTTTAGCTCCATTATTTGGTTTTATAAAATCAATGAGAAAACAAGTCAATAATTCAGGTATCTCAACTACGAACAAAGAACAAATCTTATCTTTCTTGAAAAGTGTAAATTCAATATTTGAAGTTTTTGATTTTGAAGAGAA
>JAQICF010000249.1 GCA_027858795.1 Candidatus Delongbacteria bacterium
GGATCATATCATATCCGATCATTTATATTTTAACGTATAAATATATCGTAAAAAAAAGAAAAAAAATTAAGCATCAAAGAAAGCTGAAATTTTTACAGAAAAACGAACAAGCTGTTTAAATTTTAATACTAATTCTGTAAGGGACGCAGATCTGCGTCCCCTACTTTTATTGATTTAATCATCTAAATATTTTATATCATTATTCTTCTTAAGAAATTTCTTTAAAAGGTTTATTTCATCAAAGTCGGTTTTCTCAATCTTACTTTCATCCATCTTTAACTCTTTGACAATATAACCACCAGTATATGCATCAGTGGTAATTCTAGTAACTTCTCTTGAAGTTTTAGCTGTGAAAATACTATCATACTCAGCAGGATTTACTGACAATGTAACGATCTTGTTCTTATATGGAAAAATACTAAGGTATTCAATATAATTGATATCCCCTTTGCTCATTCCTCTAAAATTATTTATAATCGCTGTATCAGTCTCAAACTTTTCCATAGAATAGCTTTGCAATAAAGCTTTTAACTCCTCAGTAGAATACTCCTTGAAAGTCTCAGCAATTATCCTGTTTGGGTCATCTTTTTTCTTCAATTCCTTAAAATTTGCACTGATCACTTCCCCATTGATCTTTTTCACTGCTGAATAATACGTATTAGAAAGCTTTCTATTCTTCTTCTCTGCATTTATATACTGAACTACCAATGCTGTTGGGTTTTCGACCAAATCAACCTGTACGTACCCTCCTTTGCAAAACAATCTCGGATGAGTAATAGCTCCTGTGTTTATAGCAAGAGGAACTTTCTCTCCCCCATAAGTATTGAACACCTGGAAAATATGTGAAGTTGCAGACAGAACAAGATCAACCTTATCAAGAACTATATCCCGCTGTTCATTTGATAAATTATTGAGCCAATAACCAGTTCTGGAATGTGCTCCTGCAATAACAATGTCTTTATCAGTTTTTTCAATAGACTTTAAGAGTTCAATTAAATATTTTTTTGAAGTTTCAGGGAAAGCGATAGAATCATTTGAAGGAGTATCCGGGTAGAACAGAGAAATAAAATGTACCGTATAACCTTTGATCTCAAACTTAGCGTAATATTCTGACCCTTCATCAGTAAATTGAACATTCTTCCTCTCTTTAATATCAGTCAGATCAAGAAATTTCTTACCCTTACTCCTATCAGCCTGGTTTTCTCCGTAAAATTCATTCTCTCCATCTGCAATAACAGGATAAAAATGAGTATTCCACCATTTATCTTCTTTCAAAAGATCTACAAATTGATTCTTCCAAGATCGTTTTACATGATCTCCCAACCCTATTACAAATTCAGCATTGGTCTCTTTTATCCATTTGTCCATTCGTTTAAATTCTTTCTTGTTCAGAGCATCACCTTTATTGTCGCTCATGATAGCAAAAGAAAAAATACTCATACTGTCAAGCTGAGCCATTGAATTAATTTCTTTGAATGGTTTTGAAAATAATGATTGAAATATTACTATCAATAACGTGGCTATTATAATTTTCTTTAACATTGTTTTCTCCTTATTATTGTCATCCTCGTGCACCGGTCTATCCCGATTTATCGGGAACACGGGGATCCATTTTTTTCAAAATCTTTTCCGGTCGGACATTGGAGCCCGACCCTACGGCATTAATTATCAATTGTTCATTGTAAATCATCAATTATCTTCTTAAATTTGTTGTTAATATTAACAAAATGCAAATGAATTATGAACTCAAAAACATTTATCGAAAATATTTTTATCCTCAAAGAAGAATATAAAAAGTGGAACGCTCCGATAGTCACTTTGATCTCTATACAAACTAAAGATCCGTACAAAGTTTTAGTCTCTACTTTATTATCTCTGAGAACGAAAGATGAAGTAACCGCTAAAGCATCATACCGGATATTTGAAAAAGCTGATACTCCTGAGAAAATGGTTAAGCTTTCTGAAGAAGAAATCCAGAAGCTTATCTACCCTGTTGGATTTTATAAACAAAAATCAAAGACGTTGATAGATACATCTCAGATATTGATCGATAAATATGATTCTAAAGTTCCAGATACACTTGATGAATTACTTGCATTCAAAGGAGTTGGTCGAAAGACAGCAAACCTTGTACTTGCGCTAGGATATGGTCAAGATACTATCTGTGTTGATACTCATGTTCATAGGATCTCTAACCGTTGGGGAATTCATGAAACCAAAACACCTGAAGAAACTGAATTTTCTTTGATGGAAAAGATACCGAAGAAACA
>JAQICF010000054.1 GCA_027858795.1 Candidatus Delongbacteria bacterium
AAGGAAAACCTTGTCAATTGGCTCTTCGTGGTAATCATCTTTGATCTCAGTTTTAGGAATTCTTAGAGTCTTTGTAAATTCGATAATCTTTTCATAATTTTCTTTAAATTCTTTATAATCTGCAAGATACAACGCAAAAAGGTTTGATTCACCCATTTTCTTTAGCAATAAAGATGTATATGGCTCTTTTAGTTTAACCGGTAGTTCCAGAGGCGATAGATATTCTTTGAATTTATTAATATCCAAAAAATCATAATATGATAAATCTTGATTCAATGGAAACAAATCCGGGAATTCTTTTTGAATAAAACAAATCGTAAAGTATTTATTATTATGAACAACTAATTTTAATAAAACATCAATTATTTCTTGGGCAATATACTTACTTTCAAATAAATTCTTTAATTCATCTAAATTTCTCGAATCCGTATAATACTCTATAAAATTCTTGTATGTACTAGATTTTAATTCAGAATACAAATATGAATTCTCCTTGTTATTCCTTTATTTCGATATCTTTACTGTTTGGTTTACTTTCTTTGGAAACTTCAATAGTTTTACTTTCTTTTCCAAGTTTATTTATTAAGTTATTAATTTTATTCAATAAAAAGGGATTCATAGTATTTAGATTTAAGTTTTTAATAGTGTAAAGCTTAATAAGTGCTTTTTCTTTGTCATTATAATAAAAATTGTTTAAAGTAGTTAAAATAAATATTCTAAATGTTTGATTTAGTTTTTTTATGTCTCTTAGTATAAATTCAATTGCAAACAATGATTCTTCGATAACTATATTTTCGTTTAATAAAACTTTATCGCATTTATCTGAATTTAATAATTCCAACAAAAACTCATCAGAAAGCCTAATCTTTTTTGAATTACTTGTATCTAGTATGTAATTATTCAATTCTTCTTTTTCAATTGATAAACAAAATTTAATCATTCTTTCGAAAGTTTCTTTATTTAGCTTATCTTTCAATTCATCGATTGATAAATTTTCCAAAGCTCCCAAGACATAAGAGAAATCAACAAGATTTTCTATCTTCTTTTTTATTTCTACATTGATCTTCACAATTTGATCTGCATCAGAAGTGTTATTGATTTGTTTTGATGATTCTTTTTTTATGGCTTCTACTTCTTTGGAAATGTTTATAACAAATTCTTTTAATGCCAAGCTGTTAATAGTAGCTCTCTTTTTTTTATCAAATTTGACTCTCTCATAAATAATAGTAGGATTGTTATTTATGTCTATTACATACTTGTTTTTTACAAAATACTTTTTTAGCATACTATCTTTTATTAATATATTAAGTACTCCTAAACTTTTACTTTTAGAGTTTTCATTAGAAAAATCAGTATGAATACATTTATATAATTCTACCTCATGTTTTTTAAATAATTCATCAAAGATAGAAATAACAACCATAATTCCAAAAACCAAACCCATCATCAATAAAAAAATCAATAATAAAACTATACCTAAAAGGGTCAGGATAGGATTATTTAATTCTTTGAAGTCTCCTTTTGCTATACTATTTACAATTATAACAACAAAATACAAGGTTGGGAATCCCAGTATTAAACCCACAAAAGCATCTTTCCATTTAACATATGCAATAGTTATTTTAGTACGATGAAAATATCTTTTTTTTATAATTTTTTCATCTTCATTATAAATATGAATTTGTTTATTTGTGGCAAAAACAATTGAATTCTTTTCAACTATCATTTTATCATAATAATAGTCCTGTACTTTGAAATTATTGATATTAAAAATTGAAATATTCTTTGATTCTATGTTGAATTTGTACAACCATCTTCCTAAAATATCATATTTCCCATTAATTTGTTTAACTTCTTTTAAGGTAAAAAAATCTTGTGCAATGACCTTAGTATTGACTTCAACTTCTTGCAGCTTAAGTAACTTTAAATAATTTAATACTTCTTTTAATTTATCAAAATTCCCAGTTGATAATATTTTGCCTATTTCTCTTTTTTCTTTCTCTAAGAATGATTGAATTTTCTTCTTTTTAGTTACACCTTTTTTCTTTTGTAAATAATTGTATTTAATATTTTGAATGGTAGCACTTTCATTTTTAACTATATCACATTCTTTCCTCGTTTTTTCAAAAAATTTCTCATACTTCGCTGAATTAGCTAAATACAAAGCTAAAATAATATTTTTATCAAATTTCTGATCTCGTAAATATTCAATTGATAAAAATTCTTCTACATTAAGTGTTTTTGTTAATGATTTTAGATATTTAGAATCAAATCCGTATTCGTCTATAAATGAGAAAGATGAAATATCAATATCATCTTCAAATAAATTTGGCAAATATTTATATATAAAGTACTCTGTAAAAATTTCATTATTGTGTATTAGAAAGTCAATTATATCTTTCTTTAGATCGACTTCAAAATAATTGCTTTTACATAAATCTTTGAGTTCATCAATATTCTTTATATCGGAATAATAATTTGCTATATCATTGTATATTTCATTTGCACGTTTTATCATATTAATTATCTAATATTAATTTCACTTCTTAATATCGTATATTTTGAATCAGGTATATATTTACTACACAAAATCTCGATGATATCATATGTTGCATCAGTAGCTTTGGGTCCCAATAGTATTTGTATGTCTTTGAAAGCATCTGGTCTAATATCAAGGAATAATTCATCTTCTTTAAATCTTAAATTTTTATATTTGTCACTTGATTTCAATTCTTCATCAAGTAGCTCACTTAGTGCCAATCGGTATCTCCATTCTTCTTCAAATTGCCAATGGAGATTTTTCTTTAAACCAACAATACTTATTTTAACCATATCCCCAACCATTTGATCGATATTGAAATTCTTTGATCCTGGCATATTAATTACTGTGGAGCAAATTCTTTCACTATTGTTTTTCGTATAACTAACTGGATAAGGACCAAACATATCTTCAATATATATTTTTCTTTCATTATTACCATTAATCGAAGTTATTTCAATTTTCTGTTCAAGCTTCGATTTAAAACATTTATAATATTTATTAATAAAATAAGTATCATTAGTTTTAAATAAATTATATTGTAATCTAAAACGCAATCCTTTTAATTCTGTATATAATTTCCACATTGGTAACGATTCTTCAGAAGTAGCTGTCCATGACGAACAATAAACTAATTCTTGAGAATTTTTATAATCTTGAGAAATCCCATCAACAGGATCATTCATTAATGATAATTTGCGAAATTTGATAGTTTTATTCTTTAAAATTTGAGAAAAAGCCTCTATACTAGTATAATGATACAGATATTTAGGAATATCTTCCTTTTTCAATAATATTTTTTCGTCGTGTTGCATTTTACTTTTTCACCTCAATTTCTTCTTACTTCAATCTAGCAACTTCAAATTTATTAAAATATTCCTTTCCAGTCTTAAGATCAACCGCATCAACCATTAAAATTCTATTCTCATTCACATGAAAATCTAATTTCACCCTATCTTCTGATTTTACCGAAGGTGGATTAAGACTTATAAAACAATCTTGGGTTGTATTTAAAGGTACAATTTTCCTTGAAGCATCTTCTGAGCTACGATCTTTGATTACAATAATATTTCCATTATCATCATAGGTTATATCTGATACCAGCTCTTCTGAATAAATGTTTTCCATCACTTCGAAAAATTTATATTCCATTTCAGTCTGACCACTATATGGAGCTGCCACAACTAATTGTTTTATATTATTTGCAGGAAATTTTGTTTTTTGAGGAACTATAACTTCATACTCATAAATACCTCTATCCTTATTAAAATGTCTTAAGCTGTAGTTGTGATGCAGAAAATCTTCTACAATTGTTCCTGATATAAAATTGCAAGCACCCTTTATCACTGCGACAAAAGGTTCTTTTGCTTCTATCTTTGAACCAAAATTATTACGCATTATCTCAATAAATGATTTAAGTTGTGAGCTTCCACCAACTAAGAATACTTTTTTTATATCACTTTTTCTTATTCCATTCATTACTGCCAGTTCAGAAGCATTATCAATTGTATCCTGAATTTGTTGCGTAAAGAGATTTCTTTTTAATATTATTTCTAATTCTTTTTCATCTAAACAATAATCCATACAATAATCATTTTCTTTGTCCTCTATCTCGAAGCTTCCATGACCATTTTCGTTTACATCAATCTTTATTTTTTCCAATTTCTGATATAATTCGGTTTTATAATTTTTAATATCTTCAACATTGAGATCCTGTTTTTCTAAAAAATCGAATAATAACCATTTATCAATATCTGCCCCACCGAGATCTTTTCCTGCTTTACCGAATATATGAACTTTATTAGCATTTTTTGCATTATTTACTCTTAGAATATTTATATCAAGTGTTCCTCCACCAAAATCAGCGATCATATAAGGATAGTCTGGAGATATTACTGCACCGTAACCAAGAGCAACAGCTGTAGGCTCATCCAATATCATGTAATTATATATACCTTTTGTTTCGCATAATTCTGAAAGAAAGATTCTATATACATCAAAACTATCAACAGGAGCAGTTATGATAATTTTATTTATCTCATCATTTGAATACTTTGTAATCACAAAATCAATTACTAAACTCAAGAAATCCCTAGCAGCTTCTTTGTGATTAACTTTAAAATCATCAATCTTAATATTTCTTGCTTTGAATTTTGTAAAATATAGCTTAAATCTTTCGAATATATTCTTAGGATCAGTGTTGATTAGATCTACATTTGCACCAATGTTAAACTTATTTCTTGTTTCATAGCTTATAATTGAAGGAATAACCGAATATTCCCCCAGCTTCTTGGAGATATCCGAAAAAGATTCAACTTTAACTTCTTTTGTAGTTATATCATAAACTCCAATCAGAGTATTTGATGTTCCGAAATCAATTGCAATGTTATACAAAGCAAAACTCCTTTTAATTTTCACTCGTTTTATGGATTCAATGATATAGATATAATAAATATTTTATGGTAAAGTAGCAATTAAATTATGAATTCCTTAATCCTTTTCCCTGCTTCGATTATCTCAACTTCCGGTCTGGCGATATTAAACCTAACATATTTAGATCCACTATCTGAGAAATGTATTCCCGGAACTGTAGCAACTTTCTTCTTATCGTAAAGATCCATAGAGAACTTTAGTCCGTCATCAAATTTTTCAGGTAATTTTGCCCAGATGAAATACCCTCCATCAATATGTGGAAAAGTAAAACCACATTCTGACAAGATATCATGTAATAGAAGAAAAGAATTCTTTATTTTTTTTCTTAGATCAAAAACATAAGCGTTACCAAAATCACTTTTTTCAAGATAAATAGCTACAGCTTCCTGCAATATAGATGGAGCACATAAACCTGTATAATCGTGAATTAATCTAATCTTTTCCATATGTTCTTTCGAACAAAAATAGTAACCTATTCTCCAACCAGTGATAGACAATAGTTTTGAAAAACTGTTTACATAGAAAAAACATTCACTATGAAAAACAGGCATAAAAGGTGGTTTTGAAAAATAAAGTTCACTGTAAACTGAATCAGCTATAACATAAATACTATACTTCTCAGCAATTTCTTTCAATTTTAAAATTTCTTCTTCTGACCAAATTGTTCCTAAGGGATTTCCCGGAGAATTAAAGAAGATAATACCAACATTCTCTTCCTGAACAAACTTTTCAAATATATTAAAATTTATTTTCCCGTTTTCTAATAGTGGGAAGACTTTGAACTCTCTATCAAATATACCTGGAAGTCTGCTATAACTTTCATAGACAGGATCAAACCCTAACGCAGTTTTACTTTTGTCCATAATTCCATTCAGGTATGTAAAGATCAGGGATATAGCTTCTGTTGCTCCATTGGTAACCATTATGTTATCTTCCGTGAAACCTTCGTACTTCTTCTTCAATAGATTTATAAGCTTAAGATTTCCATTTCCCGGAGCATATTGATGGATATTTTCTATCGCAATATCTTTGAGAATTTCAAGCAATTCTTTAGGTGGAGAGAACCCAGGTATTCCTTGGGCTAGATTTATACCTCCATGCTTTTTTACTTTATTGCTCATCAGGCTAATGTATGATATCTTTTCCATAAGTTACGCTCTTTACTTTTCTTTTTAGCAAAATAATAAACTAATATTGATAATTCAAGGAATTACTTGTATCATTTATTGTATCATTTATTGCATCTTTTGTTGTATCTTTTATGATATCTTTTTAGCTTTACTATTATTAAATTATGGACTATATTCTAAACTTTGTAAAACTATGTTAACAAAGTACAGTATAATAGCTTAATGAACATATTTAAAGACATATTTGGGCAAAAAATAATAACTGAGAATTTTTCGTCAGCTATTTTGAATAATAAACTTCACCATGCTTATCTTTTCAATGGTCCTGCGGGTGTTGGAAAAGAAGCTGTTGCTTTGGAAATTATTAAGATAACCAATTGCTTAGATGATTCTGAACAGGGAGCTTGCGGAATTTGTTCTTCATGTAAAGAATTCGGTGAGTTCAGATCAGATGATCTAATGTATATTTTTCCTAAGATAATAAAAAAAAGTGATGGTGACAAAGCTATCAGAGAAAAAAATAAGGATGTCGCAGATGGTCTGAAAGAAAAAGGGAAAATGAACGGATATTCCAAATTCACATTCAAACTTGGAAGATTTATCACTTTAGATCAGATTAATGAGATAAAATACTTCTCTCAATTTAATTCTCTATCTAAGTATAAAAAATTTATTATAATATCTTCACCCGAGAAAATGAATAAGGAAGCTCAGAATGCTCTGCTGAAAATATTGGAAGAGCCACCTGCGAATATGTATTTTTTCTTGATCTCTGAAAACCCAGCTTTTTTGTTAGACACAATTATCTCTAGATGTCAGAATGTTACTTTTCCAGCTCTGAATGAAAAAGATATTTTAAGTTACTGTGAAACATACTTGCAAGATGTTGATACAGAATTGATACAAGATGCTGCATCAAGATCTCTCGGTTCAATAGACAAACTAAAAATGCTTGTTACTAAACAAGGCAATCAGTTAATGACTATTCAAAATGAAATAGTTAGATTGTTCCTCAATTCAACACCTCCTGAATCCTTATCAATGATCGATACATTTGTGGAAGAATCTAAGTCACTTTCCGATGATGATATTGAATTCGTACTTAATGGAGCAGTTGAGAAACTAATACAAAATACTTTCAAAAATGAGAAAAAATCGTCTATTTATCATATCGAAAAGATCTTAACTCATTTTCAAAGATTCGGCTATATGTTCAAAAGAAACATTAACCCCAAATTATTAATGATAAACCTATATTTTAACTACAGGGAAGAATTAAAGAAATGGAAAAAAAATCAAACATAGATATTAACAAAGATATATTATCACCAACAAGCGATATTGCAGAACTAGATACAACTGAAAGAAAAGAATTTTTAATTGAAACAAATTTCAAAGGATTAAGAAAATCTTATTTTTTAAATCCTAAAGCGATACCATTAAAAGTTGGAGAATTCATTATTGTTGATTTTGAAAATGGTGAAGATATGGGTGTCGTAAGTGCAATCGTAAGCAAACAGCTTAAAAAAGAAAACATTGATATTGAAGGAAGTATCATACGAAAAAGTAACCCAATCGATGTAAGAAGGCTAAATGAAAATAGAACTATTGAAAACAATATCTTGATTAATGCAAGAAAACAGGCTAAAGCTCATGATCTCGAGATGAAATTTATTGATATTGAATATAAATTTGATCGTAAAAAACTAGTATTCTTTTTTACTGCTGATGGAAGAGTTGACTTTAGAGAATTGGTTAAAACGTTCGCAGGTGAATATAAAACTAGAATCGAATTGAGGCAAATAGGTGTTCGTGACGAAGCACAAAAAATTGGAGGTATTGGAATTTGTGGCAGAGAACTATGCTGTTCACAATTCTTAACAAATTTTGTTTCAATAAATGTTTCGATGGCGAGAGATCAAAACCTTTTTGTTAAACCTGAAAAATTCTCAGGTCCTTGTGGAAAGTTGATCTGTTGTCTAAAGTATGAACATGATTTTTATCTTGATGAGAAAAAAGGCTTACCCGAAGTTGGAACAGAAATTCAAACTAAGCAAGGTAAAGCTGTAGTCTCTTTCATAGATGTATTTAATAGCACAGTGTCTATTGACTACCGTTCCGGAGAATCAGAAATCATTCCAAAAGAAGTATTTTTAAAAAAATTAAACAAAGAAATTAAGTTTGTGAATAATGCATCCTCTTCTCAAGCAAATAAATCAAATCATGATTGTAAAGATTGTCCTCAAAAGGGTCAGGATAAAAATTCTTCTAAAGATATTAAAAAAAATAGCGATAATAGACCAGACCCGAAGAATAAAAACAACAATAATAAAAATGCTGATAAGAAAAAACCTTCCAATAATAAGGACTAATAAATATTAGATGAGGACAAAGTGTCAAAAAATTCAGAAACACAAAAATATTCGGTTAGAACTAACACCCAGGATAAAATAGAAGGTTTTCTGAAATCAAACCGTATTATTTATGGTGAATTGATGAATACTGTCATTTATTATGAGAGTAATACATTGCTTCCTAAAACTGGGATTCTTGTTCTAGAAGATGATGAGCTAGTATTTTATGGTTCAAAATCTATCCTCGAGAAAGAATATTTTTTAAAATTCAACTACGTAAACTTATATCTTTCTAAGAATACCGGATTTACAATCAACTTTGTAAATAGAGAACTCGAACAAAAAAAAGACAAATGCAAGTTCAGTATAGCCTGGGAAGACTATATTACGAAAAATATAAAACCTGATTTTGTATATAGATTAAGCATAAAAATCAAAGATAAATTGATCCGAAAATCGACACAATTATTAAAAAATCAAGACACATCTAATGAAGCGTATGTTTATTATCACAGAATACTGAATGAAAAGATATATGATATTAATTTTCTGATTGAATTTATGAAACTTATCCACATTGAGGCGGAAGCAGAATCAGAAGGAATTAATGATCTTTATGTGAAATATATTGAAAAGAAAAAAAAGTTTCTCATCAAAATATATCCATCACATCAAGATACTATTGAAAAACATTTAAACTTAGAAGGCTATGAAGAGCAAGAGATTCAAAGATCTGAAATTCTAACGAATTTTACAGTTGATGAAGAAACACTAAAATCCAGTAATGAGACAGATAAAGTTGAAAACCTATTAAAAATACCAGGTATTCAAAAATTGATAGATGATAAGATCGAAGAAAAAGTTGAAAACACAAAACAACAACTTTTGAAAGATTATTACGAAAAGGTTGATGCTTATTCATCTAGATTATCAATCGAAAAAGAGATCTATCGTGAAATAATAAAAGATAATGTAACTCTGTTAAAACAAATTGATCTAAAAAAAGTTGATCCTGATAAGGTGATTGACAGTATCATGGATTTCTATTTTAGATATAAAATTATAAACGATCAAATACCAAATTCTTTCACAATTGATCGGAAAAGACCTGATCCTGGTAAAAACAGATTACTACACATTCTTGAAGATCTGTCGGTGGATTATTTGAAGATTGTCGATCCATACTTCTTCCCAAGTGAACTTGAATTATTAAATGATCTTCCAAACGATATTGAGATCAAGATCATTACTTATGCAGTAACACAAAAGAGTTTTGCAGATAAACTGAAATTATTCAAAGCAAAACTTAAAGATATCAGAAAAATAAGAATGGCAGATATCTCGGTCAAATTAATTAAGTTTCAGAATAGAGATCAAACTCCGTTGCACGACAGAGCTATTTTTTCAAAGGATTGGGGACTTAGTTTATCTAATTCATTATCTCAGATAGGATTGAATCATGATGTTATAGTTAGAAGAGTATTTAATACAGAACGAGAAGTAATTGATTTCGATGATTTCTGGTATATTGTAAATGAAATGAAAAGAGGCGGGAAGACTCTTAAAATAAAAGTAATCGATTTGTAGTGCTGAGCACACAAATTTTCAAGTAATAGATTTATAACTAAAAGTGGATTAATAAGATATGAAATCAGCAAATGAAATTAGACAAGAATTTATTGAATTTTTTATAAATAAGGGACATACAAGAATTCCTTCTGCACCGGTAGTCCCACATGATGACCCATCTTTGTTATTCACAAATGCAGGAATGAATCAATTTAAAGATATATTTCTAGGGAATGGCAAAAGGAATTATACTAGAGCAACCAATAGCCAAAAGTGTATCAGAGCAGGTGGCAAGCATAATGATCTCGATGAAGTGGGTAAGGATTCGTATCATCACTCTTTCTTTGAAATGCTTGGGAATTGGTCATTCGGTGATTATTACAAAAAAGAAGCTATCGAATGGGCTTGGGAATTACTTACTGATGTTTGGAAACTTCCTAAAGAAAAATTACATACTACAGTTTATACAACTGATGATGAAGCTTTTAAGCTTTGGGAGACTGTAACTGATATAGATAATTCAAGGATAACCAGACACGGAGATAAAGATAATTTCTGGTCTATGGGAGATATTGGACCATGTGGACCATCGAGTGAAATACACTATGACCTTGGTGAAAAGTATTGTAATATGAAAGATGTACCGGGACATGTTTGTGCCGTAAATGGTGACTGTGATAGAATTATTGAAATATGGAATCTGGTTTTTATTCAGTATAACAGAAAAAAAGATGGCACTTTGGAAGATTTGCCGGCTAAGCATGTTGATACAGGTATGGGATTTGAAAGAATCTGCCAACTCCTGCAACATCAAGACTCAAACTATCATATCGATATTTTTAAAGATATAATTTCAGAGATTGAAAAAATATCATCGGTAAAATATTCTCCTGATGAGAATGGAATACCTCATAGAGTTATCGCAGATCATGCAAGAGCTTTATTATTCTCTATTTCTGATGGTGGTATGCCATCAAATGAAGGACGTGGATATGTAATGAGAAGAATTTTGAGAAGAGCTTCAAGATTCGGTACAAAAATAGGGTTAACTGAACCTTACTTATATAAAATAGCTGAGAAAGTAGCTGAGGTAATGGGAGATGAATTCCCCGAGATCAGAAAACATTTAAAACATGCACAGAATATTATTAAAGCTGAAGAAACTGCTTTCTTAAAAACACTTTCTAAAGGAATGGAACTTTTCAATAAAATCGTCAATGATATAAAAAAAGAAGGTAATAATATAATTGATGGAGAAGTTGTCTTTAAACTTTATGACACTTTTGGCTTTCCGGCAGATCTTACAGAACAAATGGCTGGAGAGATAGATTTTACTATTGATAGTAAAGGATTCACAGTCGCTATGAATAGGCAAAAAAATCAGTCTCGATCTAAACAAAAATTCAAAACTTCGGATCAAACTGAATGGATAGTATTAAATGACGCTGTTGCTACCGAATTTATTGGTTACTCAGATTTAAGTTGTTCATCAGAAATAATTAAATATTCTCATGATGAAAAATATTTTAAGATCGTTCCAGCTTCATCATGCTTATATGCAGAATCAGGTGGTCAAGTAGCTGATAAAGGTTACATCGAACTTAATAATGTTAAGCTTGATGTAATTGACGTTCAGAAAGATGGTGAATACTTTGTGATAAAAACAAAATTCAATCCTTCAATAGCTATAGATAAAGACACTCAACTTACTATGACAGTTGAACAAGTATTGAGAAATAACTGCCGAACTAACCATAGTGCAGCACATTTATTACAATCTGCTATAAAACAAGTTCTTGGAGACCATATAGCTCAATCAGGTTCTTATGTTGATGAAAAAGGATTTAGATTCGATTATTCTCACTATGATAAACTTACTGAGAAAGAATTAAGCGATATCGAAATCATTGTAAACGGACATATACAGGATAATTCTACGGTGACAACCGATGTGATCCCAATTGAAGATGCAAAAAAACAAAATATTACAGCTCTTTTCGGTGAGAAATATGGTAATATGGTCAGAGTTGTAAAAATGGGAGATGCTTCTGCTGAATTATGCGGCGGTACTCATGCAGGAAGAACTGGAGATATTGGTTATTTCAAGATATTATCCGAATCAAGTATTGCAGCCGGCATTCGTAGAATCGAAGCTGTAACCGGTAAAACAGCTGTTGAAAAATCACTTGCTCAAAGAAGTATAGTTGAAGCTTTGAAAGACACTTTATCAGTGAAAGAACATCAAATTTTAGAAAGAATCGATAAACTTTCGGAAGGTAAAAAAGAATTAGAACGATCCATCAATGATCTTAATGAACAGGTTGCATTATCTCAGGTCAGTGAACTGATCGGGAAGAAAATATCAATCGGTGGAATTAATGTTATTTCTTCATTGGTTAAAGTAAATGATAATCGTGTTTTAAAAATTCTAGCGGAAAATATTCGTTCAAGTATGTCAATGACAATAATACTGCTCGGAGCTGATATCGGAGGTAAAGCTGCTTTAGTTTGTGCTGTTACTGATGATCTGAAGAGTACCATTAAAGCTGGTCAAATAATAGGTCAAGTAGCTAAAATGGTAGGTGGTGGTGGTGGTGGTGCACCTCATTTGGCAACTGCAGGTGGTAAAGATGTTAGTAAGCTTAAAGAAGCGATTGAATCCGTTAAGGATATTATCTCATAAATTATAGGTGAAATAAATGTATAAAGATAAAGTAATTTCAGTTGTTGTTCCATGTCATAATGAAGAAACCCAGATCGGAACAGTGATAGAAACTATGCCTAATTTAGTAGATAAGATAATCATCATTGATGATGTGAGTGATGATAATACTATTGAAGTAGTTAAAAAACATATGCCTAAAGACGATAGAATTATTTTAATTGAGCATGAAAAAAATCAAGGAGTAGGAGGAGCAATTGCTTCTGGTTACAAGTGGTCTAGAGATAATGACATCGATGTTGCCGTTGTCTTTGCAGGTGATGCTCAAATGGACCCTGATGACCTTCCTAATATTCTCGATCCGGTAGTTTCAGGTGAAGTTGATTACTCTAAAGGTAATCGATTATTCACGGGTGAGGCATTTAGCAAAATACCAAAAGTACGATATTTTGGAAATTCGGGTCTGTCATTGTTAACCAAGATCGCGTCAGGTTATTGGCATGTTGCAGATTCTCAGTCAGGATATACTGCTATAAATAAAAAAGCTCTTGATACAATCAATTGGGATAAGATGTACAAAAGATATGGACAACCAAATGATCTATTGGTAAAACTGAATATCTATAATTTTAAAGTTAGAGATGTTCTTATCAATCCGGTCTATGATGTTGGTGAAAAATCAGGTATTAAAGTGAGAAAAGTCTTATTTACTCTATCATGGCTATTATTCAAACTGTTTTTACATAGAATGAAAGAGAAATATATTATTAGAGACTTCCATCCATTAATACTCTTCTATTCTTTTGGATTTGCACTAATCGGTCTATCTATACCGTTATTTCTAAGAATGGCATACTACGGTATAATTGTTGGAGGCAACATACCTAAGATCAATTTCTTAACCTGGATGATGACTATTATTATGGGTGAACAGTTTATATTATTTGCAATGTGGTTCGATATGGAGAGTAACAAAGATTTAAAGTAGATCGTGTTTTTTGTTTAAGGCGAAATTTATGAAAAAAATTATAATTATAGGAATATTATTGGTAGTTATTGTTTTATTACTACTTTTGACTATATCTGATAATAAATCAAGTTTAAATAAAGTTACATACGAGAATATTTTACATCAAGATACTTTAAATGTTAACAATATTAAATCAATTGAACAATTAGGGAAAAGTATTTTTTTTGAAGATTTCTCTTCTAAAAATATTTCTGACTGGAATATTGATTATCAAAATGCAACAAATTGGATCTACGAATTCACAGATAGTGATGGAATTATAATAAAACACATAATCAATGAATCTTTTAGTAAGAATTTATACGGCCCTTGGGCTAATGTTATTATGAAAAAAACAATTCCAATTAAAGTCAGTATTATTTTCATATCTAAAATATCATGGGATTCTTTTAATTCAATAACTGCAATGCAACATATTTATTTTTCTTTCTTAGATGCTGACGATAATGAGATGTTCTTTTTTGGATACAATGATCCATATATTAGTTATCAAGGAGGAATTTTAACAAAATTTCATGATAAAGATTATTATTGGCATAAAAAAAGAGAACTGGATTTTAATGATAATTGTTTATTGAAGATGGTAAAAAAAGGTAAAAACATACAGCTTTATTATAATGATGAATTCATAGTTCAATCAACAGTAGAAAATGATATAAATAAAATCAATGTTGTTTGCGGGTATTTTGCTTCGATAAATTATAAAGATTCAAATTTGAAATCTACCTTTGGTTTGCTTGGAATAGATTTTATCAATATTTCAACACACGATGATCTATTAAATTAATTAGGAAAGTAGTTATCGATTTTACATTAAATAAATATAAAGAATACCTATTGATATTTCTTAGTAAAAACATAAAGTTTTATACATTTTCTGAGTTTATTAATAATCATAATAGTATAAATGAATTTGTAATAATTAGACATGATGTTGACAGAAAGCCTAAAAATGCTTTAAAAATGGCCGAGTTGGAAAATGAACTTGGTATTAGATCAACTTATTACTTCAGACACAAGAAACATACTTTTTTTCCTAAAATAATAAAACAAATACAAAGTTTAGGAC
>JAQICF010000099.1 GCA_027858795.1 Candidatus Delongbacteria bacterium
GCTGAGAAAAATAAAAATTTAGAATCTGACAGAAAACTCTTAAAAGAGAAAACTGACGAGAAATTAGTTTCAATAAAAGATATCGAAAATCTGACGACGGCTAAAACACAAGCCAATAAAGATGATGATCTAGCAAAGCAGAAAAAGGAAGATGAGGAAGCATTAGCAAAGAAAAAAGCTGAAGAAGAGCAGGCTAAAAAAGATAAAGAAGCAGCAGACCTGGCAGCCAAGAAAAAGAAAGAAGCTGAAGAGCTTGCTAATAAAGAAAATGAAAAGAAAGATGAGTATTCTGATGAAGATGAGTACGCAGATGAAGAAGAATACTTTGATGAAGATGAGTATGAGTATTCTGATGAAGAATACTTTGATGAAGAAGAAGACTATTTTGATAACAATACAACCACACCAACTGGAAAAACAGGGTCTACAAGGAGAAGAAGATAAAGTATGAAAACAAAATTAATTTATGTCTATATATCAGTTGTTTTATTTGCAGTAATTTTAACATCATGTACAAATGAACTTAAAATCGAAGATATCGGATTTGAGAAGAGTTTTTCAATTGCTAAAAAGAAATATAATAACGGAAATTACCTGCAAGCCTTAGAAGATTTTAATGTATTGATTCTAAACTATGGAGGTCAGACTGGAATTGATTCTGTGCAGTACCTTTTAGCGGATACTCATTTTAAATTGGAAGAGTTCTATTCATCATCTTATGAATTCAACAGGTTGACTGAAAGTTTCCCGGAATCGAAATTAGCAGAGGAATCATATTTTAATTCAGCAATGAGTTACTATAAACTTTCACCTATATATTCATTAGATCAAAAAGAAACATACAACGCAATATCTAAATTTCAATTCTATCTAGATCTATACCCTGTAGGAGAATTTGCTGATAAAGCAAATAGATTTATTAGCGAAATGAGGGAAAAGCTCGCAAGGAAAGAATTTGAATCAGGTAAGCTGTATATGAAAATGGATCAACCTAGAGCCGCAAAAATTTATTTCTTAGAAGTAATCAATAATTTTTATGATACAAGTTATTATTCACTATCATTAAAATTTATGGCTGAAGCATCAGAATTGATGAAAGATGAGTATAATTTTCAGGTTTATCAAAAGAAATACAACGAAACTATAAAAAAATAATGCAAAATAAAATTGGAATATTCGGAGGCTCATTTGATCCTATTCATACCGGACATCTAATAATATGTAATATCATAAAAGAAGAATTAAATTTAGATAAAATAATATTTGTTCCAGCATTTAGATCTCCACATAAAGCTATCAGTAAATTCACATCCCCTCAGGTTAGATTGAAAATGGTTGAACTTGCAATAGAGGACAATAAAGGATTTGAAATATCAGATTTTGAAATAAGTCAAGGTAGGTCAGTTTATAGTATTGAAACTATTGAGCATATGAAAAAAAAGTATTCTGAAGCTGAATTGTATTTCATTATTGGTGCTGACTCATTTAAAGATATTTCAAAATGGAAAGATCCAGAACTGATTAGGGATAAGGTGAAATTAGTGATAGCATCAAGAGATAACTTAAAAGTAAATGAAGAAGATTATTTGGCGAAAACACCAAATATCGAAATTTCATCTTCAATGATAAGGGATCGAATAAGTAAAAAATTAAGTATTAAATATCTTGTTAATTCAAATGTTGAACACTATATTTATAAAAAGAGCCTGTACAAATAGCAAAATATTAAGAAATATTAATTGGTAAAATTATGTCTGAAGATAAAAAAAAATCAAAAAATGAATACAAAGACGTTTTAAATAATAGAGAAGGCGGTGAAGGGCCAAGTATCTATGGTAGTTTTAGAAAACGTATCTTGGATGATAATGAGCAACAGGTCTATAAAAAAGTTCAGGATGGAGCTACTACCGGTTATCAGTTTGAAGGAGAGAGTTCTTTAGAAGGTGATTATGTTCGTAAAGTTGATAAAAAAATAGTTGCAATTTATGTCATTACCTCTACCATTCTCTTAACTTCAATAATAATATTTTTATATAGTCTAATTCCCGGTCCTGAAGATAAATTTAAGCAATATAAGTCTTTAAGAGCTGAATTTGAAAAACTCAGTGTGAAAATGAGTAAAAAAAGGCAAGAAATAGAAAATATTGTAACAGAATTAAAATCTAACGAAAAATACAAAGATCTAGAACTTGAAGATTCGGAAGGGAATATATTATCTGATCAGCAATTAGAAACATTGTCAATACAGGCCGAAACAGAAAGTGATAAAGGTATAAAATCCAAGATAAATACAATAATGCAAACTGATAAAGAATTAAAGGCAATTCAGAAAAATATTCAATCAAAATATGAAGGTCTAGAAGCACCTGAAGTAATGACTGATGAAATAGGTCATGAGGAAATTGCTTTAAGTTATCTAATTACAAATAAAGGCCTATCTCAGCATGAAGCACTAAATATCATAGGGAATGTTAATGTCTTCTCATATGCTTACGAAGGGCTATATGTATGGAATTTCTATGAGAATGGGTTCTACGGTTCATTTATAACAAAAGGTGAAGCTGATAAGACACCTAATGCAATCAAAAAATTAGCTAAGAGAGCTTTCAAAGCTAGAATTAATGCATTACTATCTGAGAAACAAAAATTGACTGAAAAAATAGAAATGCTTGAAGCTGAGAAAAGACAAGAATCTCCTGATGCGAATAAATTAAGTGATGAACAGATACGTATTGATCGCTTGAATGAAGAGAATCGAAAATTACAAGAGAAAGTGGCAAAAAAAGAACAAGTTGTAGACTTGAAAACTGTAAATTATAAACTTCTTGGTTTTGAATATGCCCAGAAGAAAGGTATAATAACTGAGTCAATGTGGGATGGAGTAAAACTTTCTAGATCAACCGGAATTGATTATTCTTCTAAAGTGGATTTCTCTGTGACAGATAATTTAGTTATTAAACCTAAACAATTTGGATTGTCTACTTTTACAGAGGTATATATTTTCCCTAAAAGTCTTGTTGCGGCCGGTGATATTAAGATAGTAAAGAATGAAAGAATATGCAGGATCGAATTTCTTGATCAAAGAAATTTGAAGAATAAAAATATCTTAATCATAGCTAAGTAATATCAATGGTAACCAATAAAATTATGAAGCAGCGGATTTATTAATATCCGCTGTTTTTATTTGAAATAATTAAAATCGAAATAACAATGAAAAAATATATATCAATTTTATTCATGCTAATGATTTTTCTTTGTAAAGCAGATATCCCTGAGAAGGCTTTATCATTGAACGATGTGATCTATTTAGCGAAAAATAGTATAGATTATCAAATGTTACAGCAGAAAAAATTGTATCTGGAAAAATCTAAGGATGAAAAATTCTATTATTACTTTCCTAAATTCATGATGACTTCCACATTACCTGAGATCACCAATTACCATGTATTAACAGATTCCTCATATATCACAAAAAGTATTACTGCGGGTGTTAATATTACTCAAAATCTATTTTACAACTCTGTTCTTACTGCCGGATTATATGGATCTGAAGTTTTGGAAGAATCTGGAAGTTCTTATAAATATTTAAATCTAGCACTTTCAACAGAATTGCATTATAAAATGAAATTCAATAAAGAATATTCATCTGTCAAACGAAGTTTAGAAATAGATCAATTAGACTTAGAAAGCGCGATTAGAGATTATCAATATCTACTTGTTAGAAAATACTATAACCTTTATAGGGTTATTAGTGAGCATGAAATTGAAAATAGAGGGTATGATCTAAGTCTAAAGCATTATAATGAGGGAGTTTCTAAATTTAAAGCAGGTATAATACCTGAAGTGGAAATGTTAGACCTAGAACTTTATCTGCAAAAGAAGGAATTATCTTTAAAACGAAGTAAAAATACTTTGTTATATTTTAAGGAAGAATTCAATAGATTTATTAAATATCCTAATGATTATGATATCAGATTGAAGTACGACGTTGAAGAAGTTAAAAAGCATGATATTGATCTTTCAAAAGATATGGATAGAATGTATCGATCAAACTCTGAATTCTTGTTGCATAGAAATGAAATACTAGATAAGGAAGATGCTTTAAGTGATGTTTATAAAACTAAGTCTATAAAAGGGCAGATCAGTATGAGTTATTTTATGGATGGAGATGAGAATGCATATGACCTCAATTACAATAATGATAACTCCAAGACGGTATTCTCTCTAGGATTAAGCATACCACTATTTGATGGAGGTGATCTAATAAATTCATTAGATATTGCAAAATTGAATCTTAAGGTCTCTAAAGAAAAATTAAAAGATTCAAAAATCGAATTAGAGAATTTATTCAGATCTAAAATTAGGAATCTGGAATTGAATTATGAAAACCTTGAGATAACAAAGAAGAGTTTTGATCTTTCAGAAAAAATATATAATATATCTCAGAAAAGATTTGAAAATGGTCTGATAACTTCAAAGGAATTTATTCAGAATCAGATAGATTATATCAGTAATAAGCAAGATATGATAAACAGTGAAATAGACTATATTTTATCAGTTTATGAATATAAAAAATTTATAGGTGTAAATCATTTTTAGTAAATAAAATATAAAACAAATTTGAAGTATATTTTGAAAATATTTAAATGTCGTTTTGACTTTTTTAAGTAAAAATCGTATATTCAAGTGTTCATGTATTGCAAAAAGACTGAGGATGTCTGTTTTCTCTTTTTTTTAAAACAAAATACTTAAGCGAATTATAAAGAGTAAAATTACCAGATAGTTGTTGGTAGTTTTTTAATTAATGTTTTCTATAATAAAAGGAGTGCAAGATGGAGAATAAATTAGAAGTTTTTACACCAAACGATAGGCCTAACAAAGAGGAAAAAGAAAAAATTGTTCAATTTCTTTTCGAACAATTACAGGAATATGGAGATCCAATTCAGGATATTGAAAAAGCAATTGGTTATGCTATGAAAGATTATGAATCATTCGGGGGAATGATCCTTGTTAGTTTTATTGATGATTTAATATCAGGTGTAGTTGTTTTGAACAAAACAGGAATGAAAGATTATATACCTGAAAATATTTTGGTTTATATAGCAACTCACAAGGATATGCGTGGAAAAGGGATTGGGAAATTTCTAATGAAGAAGTCAATTGAATTGACAGATGGAAATATTGCTTTGCATGTTGAGCCTGAAAATCCAGCAAGATTTTTATACGAGAAAGTTGGTTTTACCAGCAAATATATCGAGATGAGGCACAAAAAATAAAAGTGGTAACAAGATTTGAACTTTGATTATATAATATCAAATGGTTTAGTTTATGATGGTACTTTGTCAAACCCATGCAAATCCGATATTGGAATAATGAATGACAGGATATCATTTATAGGTAAAATATCAGAAAAACAATCTAATAAAATTATTGATGCCAAAAATATGATAGTAACTCCCGGTTTTATTGATATTCATACCCATTGCGATCTTTCATTTAAACAATTTACTAAAAATATCATTAAAGATTCTATTTCAAATGAGTGTATAAATAATTCTAACTTTTTATTTCAAGGAGTTACTTCTGTAATTACTGGTAACTGTGGGCTTGGTTATTCAAATACTAATAATTGGTTGGATTTCATAAAGAGAATAGACTTTAAATCAAATGTATATCATCTTGTACCACATGGAAGTATCAGAGAAGACTTGTTTGGAAAAAACCAACCTTTTTTACTTAGCGATATGGAACTCAAATTATTAAAAAAAAGAATTGCGTTAGAAATTGAAAATGGAGCTATAGGGGTATCATTAGGACTTGAATATGCTCCCGGTTGTTTTGCATCTCAAAGTGAATTACTCGAAATTGCGAGAACTGTAAAGAAACATAATTGCATTTTAGCTGTTCACTTGAGGTCAGAATTAGGTATTAATAACGAAGAGCTCTCTATTCTTGATGCGATTGATGAAGTAATTAATATTTGTAAGGTAACAGGTGTTTCTCTAGAGATTTCCCATCTTAAACTTGGGAAACCAAGAATGGGAATTCGGATCGATCAAGTTATAGATAAAATTATCAAAGCAAAAAATTCAGGCTTAGATATTAGCTTTGATCATTATCCTTACGAAGCTGGTAACACAATGTTAAGTTTTCTTTTGCCTAATAAATATAAAGAAGGTTCAGGATTAAAGCTCAAATATAAAAATAAATTGGGACGAATTGAAATAAAAGAAACTCTTAAAGATTTATTTAATCATATTGACCCCAAGGATATTATTGTAAGTTACTATCCATCACATCCTGAATTTGAAAGCTTGAATTTATCACAAATTGCAATTGAGCAAGACATTGATTTACTTGATTGTTATATAGATATGCTGTTTGAAGATGTTATACCTTGGGCAATATTCTTTCTTTCAGATGAAAATGATATTCGTGAAATTTCAAAATTAAAGGATGTAATTACAGTTTCCGATGGTTGGACAGTAGACAAAAAAATGCAAAATCCTCATCCTCGTTTATATGGTTCATTCCCAAGAAAGATAAAAAAATATTTTATAGATGAAAAAGTAATTGATTTGAAGAGTGTAATTAGATCAATGACATCATTACCAGCAGAGAAATTTGGGATAAAGAATAGAGGAAAAATAATGGAAGGTAATTATGCAGACATTGCCATTATTGATTTGGATAAGCTACAAGATAAAGCAACTTACTTGTCACCACATCAATATTCTGAAGGTGTTGAATATCTTTTTCTAAATGGAAAATTAGTTATAAAAGAAGGTTGCCTGGTTTAATTATGATTTCCCTGATGAAATTAATGAATCTGGGATAAATATGTTATATCAAATATATAAAGATCAATTACTTTAACTTACAAAAAAGAGACTATGGAATATCCAATTATAATCACAATAAACGAAGAATCGATTAAATCAAATCTAAAATTTCTTAAAGATTATGTTGGAAAAGATGTTAAGATATCATCCGTTGTGAAAGCAAATGCTTACGGTCATGGAATTAAAGAATATGTTCCAATTGCTGAAAAATGCGGAATTGACCACTTTTCTGTTTTTAGCTATAACGAAGCTATACAAGTTTATACTATTGTGAAGAAAACTACTTCTATAATGATAATGGGATGGATCGGTGATGAATACATAAGTGATGCTATAACAAAAGGTATTGAGTTTTATATATTTACAATTGAGAGATTGAAGATCGCTTTGAAAATGTCAGAAAAACTTGGGATTTCAGCTAAAATTCATCTGGAAGTTGAGACTGGAATGAATAGAACTGGTCTGAGTAAAAAAGAATTTAATGATGCTTTGAAGATAATAAATGCAAATAAACAGAATTTTCAGATCAAAGGAATATGTTCTCATTTGTCAGGACCTGAAAGCATTGCTAATCATGTAAGAGTAAAAAGACAAATTTCAAATTTCAAAACCTTTGTAAAGATAATGAATAAGAATAATATTTTTTCAGAATATACTCACCTTGCAAATTCAGCTGCCACGATAAGTTATCCGAGTTCAAAATTTAATATGGTTAGGATTGGTATCATGCAGTACGGTTTCTGGTCGAGTAAAGAAACTTTTTTAAGATATTCATTTGACAATAAAGACTTAGTCAATCCTCTGGAAAGGATTATTAGTATGAAGAGTCAGGTAATGAGTATAAAGCGAGTTAAAAAAGGTGAATTTGTGAGTTACAGTACGATCTATTTGGCACAGAATGATGTGAAAATAGCTGTTGTTCCAATCGGATACTCAAATGGTTACAGTAGATCGTTTACAAATAGAGGACGAATATTAATTAGAGGAACTCAATGCTCTGTGATCGGATCAGTAAACATGAACATGATAATAGTTGACGTTACCGGAATAGATGATGTTAAGATTGGAGATGAAGCAGTATTAATCGGTTCGCAAAATGATCTTGTAATTTCTGTTGATTCATTTAGTGAGATCACGCAGCAGATAAATTATGAAATTTTATCACGTCTATCTATTAATATACCTAGAAAAATTATAAAATCAGAGAGGAAGTAGAAAATGGCATTTATTACATTAGACCCTGTGAAATTAAGAAAGAATTTTGATTTTCTAAATAACCTATTTGCAAAAAATGATATTCAATGGACCGTTGTATCAAAATTGCTTTGCGGTAATAAATTATACCTTAAAGAACTACTGAAATTAAATATCAAAAAGATTTGTGATTCAAGAATATCAAATCTTAAAACGATTAAGGAGATGAACCCTAATATTGAAACAACTTATATAAGACCACCTGCAAAAAGAGCAATTCATTCAGTAGTTAAGTATGCAGATATAAGTATGAATACAGAGATAGAAACAATTAAATTATTATCAAAAGAAGCACAAAAACAAGACAAAATCCACAAAGTAATGATTATGATTGAATTGGGTGAGTTACGCGAGGGTGTGATGGGTGATGATTTTATGGCTTTTTATGAACAAGTTTTCAACTTGAAAAATATTGAAGTAATAGGTATTGGTACAAATCTTTCATGTTTGTATGGCGTCTTGCCAAATCAGGACAAACTTATCCAGCTCTCATTATACGAGCAATTAGTCGAAGCTAAGTTTGCAAAACATATTCCATATGTTTCAGGTGGATCATCTGTTACTATTCCATTGATCTTCCAAAATCTTTTACCGAAAGGTGTAAATCATTTTAGAGTTGGAGAGACTATGTTTCTTGGTACTGATGTTTACAACAATACAACTCTGAGAAAAATGAAATCAGATGTTTTTAGATTCTATTCTGAAATAATTGAACTGATTGAGAAACCTGTAATTCCAACTGGAGATTTTGGTACAAATGTAGAAGGTGAAGATTATGAATTTGATGAAAAGTTAATAGGGCAGACCACATATAGGGCAATAATTGATGTTGGTCTTTTAGATGTAGATGAAAGACACATTGAACTTATAGATAAAAGCATTAGTTTTGCTGGTGCCAGTTCTGATGTTATTGTTGTTGATCTAGGACATAATAAGAAAAAATATAAAGTTGGAGATCTTATTGAATTTAAAATGGACTATATGGGAGTATTGCGAATAATAAATTCAAAATACATTGAAAAGAAAATAAAAAATGGTAGTTAACATTGGTTTAATAACATTAAAAAAGGGTTCAATAAATTGAACCCTTTTTAATTTATTTTTTAAATTGATGCGGGTATTCAGCCTCACGATTCTGGAAGGTTAATACAGATTCTTTTTTTATCACACCTTTATCAACATTAATAGCCTTTTTAATTGTCATGTTTTCCATCCAGCTATTATGACCACCTAAAATTGTAGACAAATAAACTATAAGTGCAGCTGATATTGACCTTGAAGCACTTTCCCAAAGGTAACTTGGAGTATGATCCACTGCGTAATAGTCGATATTATTTATATGTAGCAAAGGAGTTTCAAAAGTTGTTGGTTTTGCAAAATAAAATCCCATTCCTTCGTCGCAACTGACATCAATAATTAAACTTCCCGGTTTTAGGTCATCTTTCTCTTCTTTAGTCACAAAATTAAAAGGATGGTTAGTATCTTGATATGTACCATTAATGATTATCTCAGATTCTTTGATCAGATCCGCTAAAGGTGATACAGTACCATCATGTTCTATTATAACAATTCTTGGTTCATCATTAATACCTTCACGTATGCGGACATAATGAGCATCAAGAACTTCTTCACGTACTTCATGATCAGGTCGCTGAACACAGATCGTAACATCTCTGAAACCATGAGCTTTAAGAGCATAGATCGCTCCTCTACTAACAGCTCCAAAACTGAGAATGATTACTTTACGCTGATTCCCGTAATGACCGTTAATTCCTTTTAACTGTAACGCGTGGATAACTGCGCAATAGCCTGCCAGTTCATTGTTCTTATAAAATGTATGTCTTCCCATTCGACCTTCAGGAGACCAGACGAACATATCTTCAAATGCAATTAGTGTCAATTTACGGTCGATTGCAGTTTGTGTGATATCGTTTTGTTGTGCACAATGAGGATATCCCCAGATTAAACCGCCTTCTTTTATTTCTTTAAGATCTTCCAATATAGGTTTTGCAATTATGACTGATCCAAGATTAGCAAGTAATTCATGACGGGAAGCAACTCCTCCAGTTTTTGAAATAAAATATTCATCATCAAAACCAAAAGGTAATCCATATCCTTTTTCAAAAATTAGTCTTTTACGTATTTTTTCGGGTAGACGGGAAAGATGTTCTGGATGAATCGGAACACGCTTTTCATATTGTTTTTTTGAAGTGCCAATCACTCCTAATTTAAAATCAATCATAAATTCTCCTTTATGAATTTAGTTATAATGCGAATGTTACCGGCTCGACTAACTGAAATTCCAATAGGAGATTATTTGCTACAGCAAAATGAATAAAAGACTTATTGAAGTCAAAATTGGCATAACCCATTAATTAAAATACTCGGTATTTCTTAAAATAGCGAATTATTTAATTTATTAATTTGAAATCGATACGGAATTATGATATTTGTACGGGTTCAACATCTTGAACCCTTTTCGTATCCCGGGCACAAGATGTTGTGCCCCTACGAATTCGAATTTTCATTTTTAAATATTGCAATTACTTCTTTGATAAATTACATTACTAATTCTTGAAAATTGTTAGAGATAGATGATGAAAAAACGACATATGGCGTTTTGATACACGTTATGCCTAATTTATGAATAAAATAACATAAAAGGATAAATAATGAAAAACACATTTTCTTTGTTACTAATATTTCTTTTAACAATTCTAATAAGTTGTTCACAAGAGATTAAAGAGTCCCAAATAAGTGGAAAAATTATAAATGCTACTAAAAGTACAATTAAAATAGGAAACCAAACCATCCCGATAACTGAAGAAGGTAAATTTACATTTACTAAAGTGATAGTAAGACCTTC
Source organism: Candidatus Delongbacteria bacterium (assembly GCA_027858795.1). The sequence goes on from JAQICF010000099.1 coordinate 10,963, forward strand.
TCTTTTAGATGTTTCTTATGCTGATTTGAATTGGACAATATTTCTAAATCCAGAAAGTAGTATTAATATTTTAATTCCAGAAACAAGTCTTGAGTCAATTGAATATACCGGACAGTTAATTCCTTCTAATACATATTTGCTAAAAACTGGGTCATTATCAGAGGATTTAAATGTTTATTTTAACAAAAATTGGATGCAAATTCATAGGCAAAATCAAGCAGATTATATTTCTACGATAGACTCTTTAAAAAGACTTTATTTGCAGCACCTTACCGCAGATTCCAAAAGATATGAAACTTTTTCTCAGGAATTTATTAAGGCATGGAAGGCAGAAACTGATTTTGGATTTAATACATTAATACTTAGATACCCAGAAAGGCATTTCCAATATACCAAAAATAAAGTAGAATTGAGTCTCAAAACCATTAATTATCTCAAGTCATCGGAAATAGATAATTCTGAATATTTTGAGCTACCAAGTTATAAAAAACATACTAAAGCATGGATTAACTACCAATCTGAGATTTTGGTTGAAAAAGATGCTTCACTCAAGCATTACAGCCTTAAGAAAATGGAAACGACATTTCAGGTTATTCCTGAAATGTTCAACAATCAATATTTAAAAGATTTTTGGTTATCGGAATATTTAAAAGAACATATTGACAAGAATGGTATAGCAAATTCTGAAAAATATGTAAATCAATTTAATGCGATTTGCAAAACGGTAGTTCTAAAAAATGAAATTGAACAATATGTGGAATCCGTGTTAGACACAAGGAAAGACCATGAGGTAATAATCTACAAGACGGAAAATGATTTCAATCTGGAAGCACATGTTTTTAAACCTGAAGATATAAAAGGCACAGAAAAACGTCCAACAATAGTAATATTCCATGGTGGTGGTTGGAATCAAGGTAACCCTTCTTGGGCATTTGGAAGGGCACAGCATTTCAAAGACTTGGGTATGGTAGCCATAGCAGTTCAATATAGATTAACCAATGAACACGGCATAACTGCACTTGAGTCAATGTCAGA
>JAQICF010000121.1 GCA_027858795.1 Candidatus Delongbacteria bacterium
TCATCGGAATAACCAGGTGTCTGATCAATTGTATATTCGTAAGAATCAACGATCAATGAGTCGGGATCAAAGATAGAAACGGTTTCAGGAGTACTATTATTTAATCCATATTGACCGAACGAGCCATCATCGATAATTACTCTAAGGGTGGAATCTGGGATTAATAATTCATAATAAGTACTATTTAAATCGTAAGATGAATCCATAATCAAGCAATATTGATTCGGTTGAAGTAACATGTCATCAAAGCCAGTATATTTTATTAGAATATCAGTTTCTGCATCATCAGATAACATCCATCCTGTTAAATCTACGATATTTTCAGTGTTATTGTAGATCTCAACAAATTCATCATGGTATTCTGCTCCTGCAGTGTCGAACATTACTTCGGTGATAATTACTTGGGAGTTTGCGAAAAATGAAATAAATAGAATCAGTACTATTGTTTTTTTATTTAGCATATTTAATCTCTCTTGTTTGGATATGTAGTAATTTTAACTAAAATTAATGGATAATGAAAGTAGAAAAATATTTTTAAATTGAAAATCTTGACTTGGATTTAATTAATGTATATATTAGAACTTCTATTAAAGCTTGGGCTAGGATGGAGACCTGGTGGCTTCCGCGGACTTCAACTCCGTCAGCGAGGCATTGATACTGTCTTGGGTGAGTTCGATTCTCACACTGGCCCGTTTTTTTAAAGGAGTACTTTTGGAGTACGATATAATAATAATCGGTGCCGGACCAGCTGGTTGCTCTTTAGCTCTTCATTTAGCAAATACAAATTTCAAAATAGCCTTGATCGATAAAGATACTTTTCCAAGAAGAAAAGTATGCGGTGGAGCATTAAGCGAACGAGCTATAAATCAATTGAAATCTTTCCCAAAAGAGTTAAATATTTATGAGAATTTTCTTAAATCAGTAAATAAAATTAAATCTTATGGCTTAAGAATATACACTCCAGGTAATAAAAGTTTAATATTTGATTTTAAAGATCCTAAAGACAAAGATAAAATTCCAGGATTTCTTTGCAGAAGAAGTGATTTTGACGATTTTATGATTGGAGAAGTAAAAAAGTATTCGAATATAGATCTCTTAACAGGAATAAAAATAAATGATATCAAGATTACAAAACAAGAAGTTATAGTAAAAAGTAAAAATCAGACATTTACAGGCAAATTTATTGTAGGTGCAGATGGTGCAAATTCAATACTGAGAAAGAAATTTCCAGCCTATAGAAACATTAGTGATGTTGGAGTTAGTGCAGATTATGAAAATGTATCTGGATCTCACAAAGATAATCTTATAGACATGTATTTTCTGAAAGAAACTCTACCAGGTTATTTTTGGATATTCAAATTACCAGATAATCGAGTAAATGTGGGAATTTATACCACTAAAGACAATTTACTGAAGACTAAGCAAAATTTAAAAACTATGATAACTGATATAATTTCAGGTCACCCTGAGATATCTGAAAGATTTAAGAATTCAAATAAGGTAGATGAAGCAAAAGGGTGGAAGTTGCCTATATTTTTTAAAAGGATCTTTAGTCAGAAGAACCTATATGGTAACAGGCATTTATTTATTGGAGATTCAGCTTCATTGATTGATCCAATTACCGGTGAAGGTATAGGAAATGCTTTGTTAAGTGGTAACTATGCTGCAAAAACGCTTAAAGAAGCCTACAAAAACGGGAAAATTGATTCTAGAGAGTTGGATCAATATCGTAGATTACTTGTAAAAAAGTTTAAATATGAAATGCCAATTCATACTTTTTCCAGAGCATTTTTTAAAAGTTCTATAGTTCTTGAGATATGTTTTTCATTGATCAAAAATTTAAAATCGTTCAACTCCTTTATTTCAAAAAAATTGTATAAGTAATAACATAAAAATTTTAGCTATGTTTATAGCACTCAAATAAAAATATTAAATATTCAGAACAAAATAGAATAATAATAGTTTAAGTTCTATCAATAAAAAAAAATGAAACAGGTGGTAATATGAACAGCGATATTAGAGAAATAACAGAAAAAGTAGAAAAGGAAAGCAAGTTTCTTGATATCCTATCGATGGAAATAAGTAAAGTTATCGTAGGTCAGAAATATATGGTAGATAGATTATTGATCAGCTTATTTACTGGTGGGCATGTTTTACTTGAGGGTGTCCCCGGTCTTGCTAAAACTGAAACAGTGAAAACATTAGCAAAAGCTGTAGATGTAAAATACCAACGGATACAATTCACACCAGATCTATTACCGGCTGACCTTATAGGAACAATGATCTATAACCAGAATGAAAATAAATTTGAGACTAAGAAGGGTCCTATATTTGCAAATATAGTTCTTGCTGATGAGATAAATAGGGCACCGGCTAAAGTACAATCAGCTCTATTAGAAGCAATGCAGGAAAAGCATGTTACTATAGGTGAAAATACATTTTACCTTGATGAACCATTCCTTGTATTAGCCACACAGAATCCTATAGAACAGGAAGGAACTTATCCTCTACCTGAAGCACAGATAGATAGATTTATGTTGAAGATAAAGATAACTTACCCAACTCCAGGTGAAGAATTAGAAATAATGAGAAGGATTACCGGATCAGAAAAACCTGAAATTAATCCTGTTATTACTTCAGATGAAATTAAGAGGGTTCGAGAGGTCGTAAAAGAAATCTATATAGATGAAAAAATCGAGAAATATATAATTGATATCGTAAATGCTACTAGAAATCCTGAACAATACGGATTAAAAGAACTTGAACCACTAATAGGATATGCAGCTTCACCAAGAGCATCAATATATTTAGTATTAGCTTCAAAAGCACAAGCTTTTATGAAGAGAAGAGGATTTGTAACTCCTGAAGATATAAGAACGATCGGAATGGATGTTTTGAGACATAGAATTGGGGTAACTTATGAGGCTGAAGCGGAAGAGATTACAAGTGAAGATATAGTAAAAAAAATATTTGATGCAATAGAGATACCATAATTAAAAAATATTTGACACAAAAGAGATACTATAGCATAAAAATGGAAAATAAAGATAAACAAAAAGAAATATTAAAGAAGGTTCGATACCTTGATATAAAGACCAGAAAGATCATAAATGAACTTTTTGGTGGTGAATATCATAGCGTTTTTAAAGGTCGAGGTATGAATTTCTCTGAAGTGCGTGAATATTCTTACGGTGATGATATTAGAAACATTGATTGGAATGTAACTGCCCGAATGAGAAAACCTTTTGTTAAAGTTTTTGAAGAAGAGCGTGAGCTTGTACTAATGCTGATAGTAGATATTTCTGCCAGTGGATACTTTGGGTCTGGAGAAAGTTTTAAGAGGGAGATCGCAGCTGAAATAGGTGCTTTATTGGCATTCAGTGCTGTGAAGAACAATGATAAAGTTGGATTGATTCTTTTCAGTGATAAGATAGAAAAATTTATTCCACCTCAGAAAGGTAGAAGCCATGTATTTAGGTTGATAAGGGAATTGCTTTTCTTTGAACCTGATTCTACAAAAACATCTATAGAGGAAGCATTGATATTTTTCAATAATGTACAGAAAAAAAAATCCATAGCTTTTTTAATTTCTGATTTTGCAGATGAGAACTACGAAAAAGGTTTACAGATCGTAAGTAAAAAACATGATCTTGTAGCTATTGATATTTTTGATAAGGTAGAAGAAGAACTACCAGCTTCAGGATTGTATGATTTCTATGATAATGAGACTGGTGAGATCATTACTATAGATTTGAGTGTAAAGGAGAACAGGCAGATTATCAAAAATGACATTAATACAAAATCTGAATCACGCTTAAGAATGTTTAAGAAAAATAAAATTGATAACATAAGAATTGAAGCAAATTCACCATATATAGAATCATTTATAAGGTTTTTCAAAAAAAGAAAAGGCAGGAATTAGGCTACTATGAGATATAAATTATTATTCGCGATATTACTATTATTTATAATAAAGTTATTTCCGAGTATAATTGTAACACCTGATCGAAATGAATTTGTTACAGGTGATAAGCTTAGTTTAAAAATAGAACTAACTTATCCTAGTGATGCTATTATAGATATTTCTAATATTAAAAATTATTCAACAGATGAATTTGAATTGATCGATTTTCAGTCAAAATCAAAGACTGAATTGGATGGAATAGTTACTGAAACTATAATTAATAAATATCTTGTATTTGGTGAAAAGGGAGAGCAGAATTTAGGTCCGATAAATTTTTCTTATGTAATAAATGAAGAAATAAAAAATTTCACTAGTGATTCTATTAAAATCGTTATTCACTCTATCCTACAAGGGAATATTTCATATATGGATTCTACAGGCAAGCAAAATACAATGCCCTTGGATTCATTAAAGATGGTCCTTCCCATTAAAGACATCGGTGAATATAAATTATCAGTTACAGAGAAAAAATATATAATAGCATTTGTACTGCTTTTAATATTCATAGCTGTACTTATCTATTATTTTATGAAAAGAAAGAAAATAAGTGCTGTTCAGTTAGAAATAAAAGAAAAAGTAGTAATAATACCGGCTCACATCAAAGCATTTGAAAAGCTTGATGAGTTGAAGAAGAAAAATTATCTATCCAAAGGTAATTTCAAGGAATTTGCTGCTGAGTTATCATTGATTACTAGATTGTTTTTAGAAGACCGCTATCTATTTCCGGGTGCGGAACTTCCAACTGGAGAATTAAAAGAAGAAATAACAAAATATATAACCAAGGGCGAATTGCTACAGGGGATGTATAAATTACTTGAAATAACAGATTATGTAAAGTACGCAAAATTCATTCCTCTGGAAGCTGAACTTAAAGGATTTTTAGATTTTGCTTACGAATTAGTAGATAAACTTAAAGAAGAGAGTAAAAAGAACAATGTTTAAGTTTAATAATCCTGAATATTTTTATATATTCTTTTTTCTTGTTGTAGTAATAATTTATTTTATTTCAAGGAAAAAGAGCCCAAGTTTACGATTCTCAAGCACAAGTTCGTTAAAGAAGGCTAAACCATCTATCAGGACAAGATTATTTTTTTTACCCTATGTACTAAAGGTCTTATCAGTAGCATTATTTATTATAGCATTGGCAAGACCTCAGTCTACTACTGAATCTTCAGAGACTATTACTGAAGGTATTGATATCGTAATAACGCTAGATATCTCAACCTCGATGTTAGCACAAGATTTTAAACCAGATAGATTTAGAGCTTCTTTGGAAGTAGCCAAAGAATTTATTAAAGGCAGACAAAATGATAGGATTGGTTTTGTGGTATTTGCAGGAGAATCATACACACAATGCCCTTTGACAACAGATTATAATATTTTGTATGAATTAGCAGATAAGATAAAAATGGGTATTATTGAAGATGGTACAGCAATCGGCACAGCAATAATAAATTCGATCAACAGACTAAAAGATAGTAAATCAAAAAGCAAGGTTATAATACTGTTAACAGATGGAGAAAATAATAAAGGTGAAATAGAGCCTGAAACAGCTGCTCAAGCCGCAGAAGCATTAGGTATTAGGATTTATTCAATTGGCATAGGTAAGGATAGAGCACCATATCCATTTAAAGATATGTTTGGGAATACCAGATTGAGAGAAGTGGATTTTAAAATAGATGAAGAAATGATGGTAGGGATAGCAGAAGGTACTGGTGGAAAATATTTTAGAGCACAAGACAAAGGCAAGCTTGAAAAGATATATGAAGAGATTGATAAGCTTGAGAAAACAAAGATAAAGATAAAGTCTTATAAAAGATTTAATGAGAAATATGAGAAGTTTTTATTTCCAGGCATGATCTTACTTTTACTAGCATTTATTTTAGAAAATACTTATTTCATAAAGAAACCTTGATCATAACTAAGAGGGTTTCCATTTTAATAATATTGATTTTATTTAAAATCAACACTATATTACAATCGTCGTTTAGTTCTAAATTAGAATTACAAATATAAAATATCAGAAAGATGCCTACACTGTCTTTGTCGTCATTAATAACAATTATTTAATTATAATGAAAAAAATAAAATCCATATCCATTCTTTACTTAGAAGACGATGAGCTTGATGTTGATATAATCAGAATGACAATAGCTGAAGGCAATTTTAAGTTTAATCTAACTCATGTAAAGAGTAAATATGAGTTTAAAACAGCGTTACGAACGATGAATTACGATGTGGTTATAGCAGACCACAACTTGCCAGATATAGATAGTTTCGGAGTTCTTTCGATAGTTAATGACATTAATTCAAATATTCCGATTATAATTTTAGCAGGTTCTTTGGATGAGGAAGAGGCGATAAAAACTCTAAAATACGGTGCAAGTGACTATATCGATAAAGAAAAGCTTTATAAACTTTTACCATCTATTGTTAAGGTTATAGATGATGCGAATAGATCAAAGAAGGAAAAACTTAATCAAGAAGAAATTAAACGATCAGAAGAAAGATTAACAACGATATTTCACGAATTACTAGATGTTATAATTGTTTTTGACCTTGAGAGTTGTGATATATTAAATGTAAATAAAGCTGTTACCAAGAATTTAGGTTATGCAAGAGGTAATTTAATTGGTACAAACTTTTTTTCGTTATTCTATGATGAAGTAAAAAATGCAGATAAAAAGAACTTCTTAAAAAAATTAGTATCATATGGATATATTTTAGAGAATAGAAATTTTAAAGATAGAAGAGGTAAGCTTTGTGAGATGGAAATTACTATTACAATTATTCCATGGGAAAACGAGAAAGTAGGATTAACAACTTTGAGAAATATTTCTGAACTAAAATAATACTCACTTCGAAAAAAAAAAGCGGATTTTAAAATCCGCTTTTTTTTACATACTTTTAAAAATTCTAGAAACTATATTTTAGAGTAGTTCCTAATTTCATAATAAAATCTTCAGGATGATCAGGGTTTGATAAATCCATAACTCTTGAATATCCAACATCAGGAACAAAAAGAGCAAAGTAAGGAATGATATTTAAATTATCATATAAAGTAACTTTTGCTTTTAAATCAAATTCAGATCCTTGATACATAGCGTTTGCAACTTTTCCATAATTTTGATCGAACATGAAGACACCTAGACCACCGGTTAAAACAACATTATCCTTAAGTTTATAGTCAACCAATACAACAGGAAGAGCTACTCCAAGTTTTTCATACAGTTCAAAGTCCATAGGGTCCTTATTTGCGATACCATCAGGATTCTGATTAAGGATCTCTAGACCTGTATCATAAAAAGGAGCTTCAGTTTCGAAATTTTCATACATAGTTTGACAACCTCTGTATAAGAAGTTCGCTCTGATCGTAAGTTTTTTATCCACATCAAAAGTAGATTTAAGACTGAAACCAGTTCCAGTTTTATCAGGATCGTGAGGTTGTGTAAATGTATCAGGATTACCTTCTACTACGTCATAGTCATAGTATCTATTATTTACTACAAACTGTGCATCAAACTTTATTTTTCCATAATTACCAACAAGTCTCGGAGCAACAAAGATACTAACTTCATCTGAATTAACAAGAAGAGGTGGTGTATCTTTAAACTTATCTCTTTTGAAGAGTAAGAAGTTTGATAGTCCTAAAGTTATTCTTTCATTCAATATGTACTCAAGACCTAAAGCAAAGAATGTTGTTCCGTAGCTGTAAGTATCTTCACTAATGTTTTCTTCGTTATAATCAAAAGGTGCAAACCATCCAAGATCAACAGAATATTTATTGAATTTACCCTTCCATAATATACCTGCAACATCAGCATTAAAAATAAAACCATGCGGATCTTTATAAGGTAAAAGTCCAATAGTGATCTTATGGTCTTTGTTAGGTTTGATATCAAGGTAAAGATTTTTTGTTTCTGTGTTTATACCATCAGTTCCTAAGCCAGCACTAGGATTAGTACCAAATTGAATATCTCCAACTTCAAATACTGCTTTAACAAAAAGATTATCGTTGATGTTATAGCCAACGAATGGTCTAAATCTTAGGTCGGTTTTTTTGTCGTAGATCTGTGTATCGGTATCAGTTGAGTTCAAATTTTGCAATTCAGAACGAACTCTCATATCCATCCCAAATTTGATTTGAGCAAAAGCTACTGCGATTGACACTAGAACTAAGATTGAAACAAACTTTTTCATAGTGTTTTCCCTTTTATTTTAGATTTTATTATAATTTCGTTTTAAGAGTTATTCCAACCTTTAAGAACAAATCTGCCTTACCTGTAAAATCATACCATTCGCCTGGTAGCATTACAGCTAAATATGGTAATAATGAAACTTTTTCGTATAAGTTAATATTAGCTTTAAAGTCAACTTCAGTACCGATCCAAGATTCAGGTCGAGTTATTCCATCCCAGTGTACTTGAGCATACTCAACTGGTGTTGTAGCATGTCCTGCACCAAAAGTTAGAATTATATCTTTATTTAATTGGTAGTCGAAGAAGATTGAAGGTAAAATTATACCAACTTCGTGAAAGCTGCTAAGAGGACTGAATACATTATAACCAATTCCATCCATACCACATCCACCTTCAGTAAGTATCTCTAAACCTGTTTGATAGTATGATTTTTTTTGATAGCTAAAGTATGTATCATAACCGCCTTCAGCAGAACTATCACCATCACGGAATAAGAAGTTAAATCTAGCAGTTGTTTTTTTGTCGATTTTATAATTTGTTTTCAGACTGAATAAAAGACCCAAAGTCTCTGCACCGAATTTTTCATCAGGTCTCTTGTTGTTTGCAGCTAAAACAGCTTCAAGATGAAAGTTGTTAAAAGTTCCAGAGAAATAAGGTGCTGCCCAAAGGTTTATACTAGTTTCGTGTATACTAGCGTTATCTGTTTCTTCTCTTACGACTTCTGAAAGAGAATTAAAACCAACATTCATATTTTTATCTATAGTATAATCAAAGTCAGCAATCAATAATGATTTTCCAAAACTGTAAGTGGTTCCATCAAGATTACCTTCATCATCATCAACCGGTACGAACCATGCTAGTTTGGATTTGTATTTCTTTTGAAATGTATTTGACCAAGAAATTCCGGCAAGGTCGGAGTCTAAAATAAGTTTGTGAAAATCTCTATATGGTTGCAAACCTAAAATAATGTTGTTATTCTTATCCGGAGAAATCTCAAGATAAACATTTTTAGTCTCAATATTAACAGTGTTAGTTCGAACACTCTCAGTACCAAGACTACCACCTGAAATAATATCCCCAAACTGTATATCTCCAATTTCAAAGACGACCTTAGCAGAAATATGCTCATTCTTACGATAACTGATCCAAGGTTTGAACCTCATATCCGTTAACCTTTGCCATGGCTGAGTTTTGTAATAAACTGAAAGATTGCCATCAGAGTCAGTCATGTTATACATCTCAGATCTTGTTCTTAGAGACATTCCGTTCTCAAGTTGAGCATTTGCAATAATCACAAAGAGTGCAACTAAGGCAAAAGCTATTAACTTCTTCATAAAATCTCCGTTTTTCTATATTAATTATTATATTATCATTAATAATGAAAGCATGCTTCATCCTGAAAGCTCTCATTTCGATACAATTTAACAAGACCGGTCAAGCTTGTCAAGTAAAAAATATATCCTTTTAGTAGGATAAATAAAGCTGAAGAATTTAAGATTGCGAATAATGATTAGTAAACTTGACAATAGTTACATTAATTTCGTATTTTACGTTTGTGAAAGATAAAGGACTAGAGAAAAATATTTTACAGATAATAAGAACTGCATCAGTTGAAGAAAATCTCAATGTGTTTTTGGTTGGAGGTTATGTCAGGGATATTATTTTACTTCAGGAATCAAATGATATTGATTTTGTGGTTGAGGGAGATGCTATAAAATTTGCTAAGATTGTAGCGCAAAAATTAAAAAGAAAAAAGGTTGTGACTTTTCCAAGGTTCAAGACTGCTAAATTATCATATAGAAATTTTGATATTGAATTTGTTTCAGCTAGAAAAGAGAGTTATAATAAATTATCAAGAAATCCTCAAGTATCTGGAGGAAATCTAACGGAAGATTTGGCCAGAAGGGACTTTACGATAAATACTCTTGCCATTAATATCAGTTCCATGGACGACACAATTGATCTGTTCGGTGGGATCGAGGATATCGAAAAAAAAATAATTAGAACACCTCTGGATCCTGATATTACTTATTCAGATGATCCTTTAAGGATGTTGAGAGCAATAAGATTTGCTTCAAAATTGAATTTTAAAATTGAAAAAACTTCTTTTGAAGCGATAAAAAAAAATTCCCATAGACTAGTTATCATTTCCGAAGAAAGGATAACCGATGAATTCTTTAAGATCTTAAAATCCGATTTTCCTGTGAAAGGTATATTCTTACTTGAAAAATCAGGGCTTTTGAAAATAATATTTCCAGAACTTTCAGAACTAAAGGGTCAAGAGATTAAGGATGGAATAGGACATAAGGATAATTTCATACATACTATGAAAGTATTGAATAATATTTCAAAACAAACTGATGACTATAAGCTTCGATTAGCAGCTTTAATGCATGATATTGGAAAACCCAAATCCAGCTATTATAAAAAGGGGTTAGGATGGACTTTCCATGGGCATGATGATGAAGGTTCGAAAATGTTTATAAAAATTGCGCAAAGATTGAAGTGGTCAAACGAAGTGATAGATTATGTTGTCAAGATGATCGCGTTACATCATAGACCGATATCTCTCACTAAGGAAGAAGTGACGGATTCTGGTGTCAGGAGATTTTTGTTTGAAGGAGGAGAATTAGTTGATGATCTAATGTTATTATGTCGTGCGGATATAACAACCTCGAACAAAAAAAAATTAAATAAATACCTTGATAATTTCGATAAACTTTCCGAAAAATTAGTAGTAGTAGAAGAAAAAGATAAATTAAGAAACTTCAAACCTCCGATTACAGGATTGGATATTATGAAAGAATTTGCAACAGGAGAAGGTCCGTTAATAGGAAAAGTTAAAAAAGAAATAGTAGATGCGATAATTAATGGCTCAATAAAAAATGATAAAGAATCTGCAATCAAAATGTTAAAAAGTATTAGGAAAAAGATCACAAAGTGAAAATATTAAGATATATAAGGTGCCAAAGTGAATGATAATTCAAATGAAAAACGAAAAATAAGTGCAAGTGATAGTGATATTTTTTCAATTAGTAGTGAAGAAAGTTTTTTTAATAATATTGCTGAAATCGAAGATCTAAGAAATGTAGTCCCTACTCATGAGGAAACTGCTAATAAGAAATTGCAGGAAGTATTGAGCGTTACAGAAAAGCTTATGACTACATATAACAGAGATGAAATCTTTGAATTAATTATTTCCAAATCAATAAGATTGACAGGTGCTGAAAGGGGGTATTTAATATTAATAAATAAAGAAAAAGAGTTGGAAGTTTCCTATACATTAAATATGGATTCTGAAACACCGCAAGATTCTTTGAAAGAAATATCATCCACTGTAATAAATAAGGTAATAGAAGACAAGGAAGTTATCATTATTAAGGATGCTCTAAAAGATCAAGAGTACGAAGTTAAACGCAGTATAATAAATTTGAGATTAAAATCAATTATGTGTGTGCCAATGATCAAAGAAAATGTGGTTATAGGTATAATATATGTGGAAAATAGAACTATTCCCGGCATTTTCAATACAGAATCAGGAGAAATTTTAAAATTTTTCGGAAATCAATGTGCTGTTGCATTAGAAAATTTAGATCTACTTGATGAAAATAAACAATATGCACTTACTCTTGAAAAGCAAGTTGAAGAAAGGACAATGGAATTAGAATATGAAAAAAGTTTCATAGAGAAGATAATTGATAATGTTGGAGAGATCTTAATTACGGTTAACCAAGATCTAATAATTGAAAAGTCCAATAGTGCATTGGATTTGTTAGGTTTAAAGTCTCAGGATATTATTGGAGGTAGATTAAATAAATTCTATGAAGAAGATTCATTAAAAAAAATAGAGACAGCAATTTTATCACGAAAAAATACAGCCAATATATCATGCTATGCAAGAAACAAAGATGGTAATAAAGTACATTTTTCTGCAACAATTACTCATATCCTAGAAAATGACAACGTTATTGGTTCAATCATTATCAATAAGGATATGACAGAAGTTGAAAAATATGAAAAGGAAAGGTTAGCAAAAAACGCGCTGGAATCTATCACGAAAGCTGCAGTAACTGCAAATGATCAGATAAATACACCACTCGGAGTAATTATTGGTAGAGCTACAATTTTATCTTCTTTTTTGCCTAATGATGAGAAATTTCAAAAAAATCTCGAAATAATAAAAGAGCAGTCATATCGAATCAAAGAAACTTTAAACGAGATGAAAGAGATAACAAAGATTAAAGAAAAAGATTATAAAATTGATGGAATTAAAATGATTGATCTAGATCTAAAAAAATAATTTATTCGATAACATCAATAATACTCTAAAGAAACGACACTGTTTTATTAATAAATTCATATCTAATATCTGTTTGCTTAATGCTGTAAGGTAATAAATAAACATTGTATAGGTGACGGCATGGGCTTGTGTACTTTGAGCAAATCTATCCTATTTCAAAAAAAGAGAAAAAAGATTGACAAAGTACTTGACAATGTAAAAAAAGATTGATACATTTGACACCCGCTGCTGATAGTGGCGAAAACGTTCATTGACATAGGCAAGAAAATAGTATTG